>JBAVCR010000169.1:0-6987 GCA_049586815.1 Anaeromyxobacteraceae bacterium | reverse complement strand
GGCGTCCACGGCGGGGAGCTTCGCCGCGGCCTCGACGAGCGCGGGCCAGCCGGCGCGCGGGGGCCGAGGGGGCGCCGGGATGGGCCCGGCGGCGGTGAGCGGGTTCTCCGCCTCCTGCCCCATGGCGATGGCGAGCTGGTAGCCGCGCTCCGTGACCTCGCCCTCTGCGGCGATGGCGGCGACGTGGGCCTCCGCGGCGTAGGTGGCGGCGTCGGCGGCCTCGGGGCGGGTGAAGGCGCCCGCCTCGGCGGCGCGGGCCATCTTGGCCGCGAACTCGCGGGCGAGCTCGTACTCCTGGACCGAGTCGGCGAGCGAGCGCTGCGCGGCCCAGAGGTCGAGCCAGGCCTGCGCGGCGCCGAGCCGCTGGGAGAGCGCGACGGCGCGGGCCTCGGCCCGGAGCTGCTCCCCCTCGGCGCGAAGGGAGGCAGACCGGTCTCCCGGGAGTCCGGAGAGGTTCCAGGACTGGAGCAGCGTGGCCTCGCCCTGGAACGCCCACTCGCCGGTGAGCGGGTCCTTGGCGGTGCCGGGCTGGAGGGTGAGGGTCGGGTTCGCGACGAGCGGCGAGACCGAGCCGGCGAGCTTTCCCTGCTCCTTCGCCGCGGACCGGGCGCCCTGGACGGCGGGGGCGTCGTCGGAGAGGCCGAGGGCCTCGTCGTAGGTGACGGGGCGACCCGGCTGGGAGAGGGCCAGGGCGAGGAGCCCGACCAGGAGGGGTGTCAGGTGCATGGTGGAGGGGAGAGCGTAGCACCGGAAAATGGCGAGGCGCATCCGGCCGTTGGGGTGCTTACCCCGGGACGGATAGTGCGGGAGTCGATGAAAACCTGCTCATTCTCGGGGATTTCTTCTCGGCCACCGCACACGCCCGCTTACGCCCCGGTTGCCCCGGGCACGCGACCCGGGCGGAGGTAGGGGTCGCCTCCGGGAGGGCATGAAAGGAGCACGTCATGCACGTGGACCAGAAGCGACTCGAGGAGTTCATGCACAAGGCAGTCTCCGACCTCGGGGCGGCGGCGAGCGCCGCGCTGGTGCTCATCGGGGACAGGCTGGGGCTCTACAGGGCGCTCGCCGACGGGCCGGCGACCCCGCTCGAGCTCTCCCGCAGGACCGGCACCGCGGAGCGCTACGTCCGCGAGTGGCTCGCGAACCAGGCCGCGGGAGGCTACGTCGCCTACGACGCCGCCACCGAGCGCTACTCGATGACGCCCGAGCAGGTGATGGCCCTCGTCCAGGAGGACAGCCCCGTCTTCCTCCCGGGGGCGTTCGCGATCCTGGAGGCGATGTGGAAGGCGGAGCCGCGCATCCAGGCGAACTTCCAGAACGGAGCCGGGCTCCCGTGGACGCAGCAGGACCCGAGCCTGTTCGAGGGCACCGAGCGCTTCTTCCGCCCCGGCTACCTCGCGCACCTCGAGAAGGAGTGGATCCCCGCCCTCGACGGCGTGGAGGAGAAGCTCCGGAAGGGGGCGCGCGTCGCCGACGTGGGGTGTGGGTACGGGGCCTCGACGGTGATCATGGCGAAGGCGTGGCCGAACTCGACGTTCACCGGTTTCGACTTCCACCAGGGCTCGATCGAGATGGCGCGGAAGCGCGCCGCCGCGGCGGGGGTGGATGGCCGGGTGCGCTTCGAGGTGGCGGCGGCGACCGACTTCCCGGGCGAGCGGTACGACCTCGTCGCGCACTTCGACTGCCTGCACGACCTGCCCGATCCGCTGGGCGCGGCGCGGCGGGCCCGGGAAGCGCTCGCTCCCGACGGGACGTGGATGATCGTGGAGCCCTTCGCCGGGGATTCGCTCATGGACAACATGAACCCGGTGGGGCGGCTCTTCTATGCCGCGTCCACCATGCTCTGCGTGCCGAACGCCCTCGCCTTCTCGGAGGGAGCGCTCGGTGCGCAGGCCGGGGAGGCCCGGATCGGGGCGGTCGTCCGGCAGGCCGGGTTCGGGAACTTCCGCCGGGCGACGGAGACCCCGTTCAACCTGGTCTTCGAGGCCAGAGCCTGATCCGCTTGATCCCGACGGGCTCCGTGCCTTACAAGGGCTGTCCCGAAGCCGGTGACGGCAAGGGAAGCAGTCGCGGACGAGGCTCGGGAGGAGTGGCCGAGCGGCCTAAGGCGGCGGTCTTGAAAACCGCTGAAGGGGCAACCCTTCCGAAGGTTCGAATCCTTCCTCCTCCGCCAGCGCAGCACCGTCGTCGTGGAAGGTTCTGGAAAGGTGGCCGAGAGGCCGAAGGCGCTGGTTTGCTAAACCAGTAATCGGGGTAACCTGATTCGAGGGTTCGAATCCCTCCCTTTCCGCCAGTCGTGAAGAGGGCCGTGTCCCGCAACAGGCACGGCCCTCTCCTTTTCAGGCGCCGCCTCGCCGTGGCCGGGGTCGAAGGCCTTCTTCTTCCCGAGGACGTCGATCCAGGTCCAGTTCTCGATTCGGCATCGTGTTCCTCGAGAAGGCGGGGGTGCCCGGCTTCGCGGTGGTGTCGTTCGCGAGGACGGCCTGGAACACCGGGCTCGACGGATCGTCGAGGTTCGCCTTCACCCAGGCCTCGTCCATCATCGTGCTCATGATGATCGGGCCGCCGTTCACGGCCTCGATCTGCTGGTCCGCGAACGAGCCGGTGAACTGCCCCGACATCCAGACGTCGAGCCCCCCGTCCAGGTACTTCGGCGCGATGGCCTCGTGCGGCTTCACGACGTTGGGGTAGGCGCCCGGGCAGCCGTAGAGAATGAAGGCGGAAGGGTCCCGGGCGAATCCCGCGCCCCGTGAGGGCCGGGCCCAGCACCGAGAACGACTTCGCGACGAACGCGGCCTCGGCCTGGTTCCGGGTGCTCTCGGACGGGTCCTACCGGGCCAGGGACGAGCCGTAGCCCGTCCGGGACGACCGGTTGGGTCGGGCACCTTGTGAGCCTTCCCGCGTGTGCCCACGTTGTCGGCACCCGACGGAAAGGTCGCCATGAACCCCTCCTCGATGCACGCCCGCAGCGTCCGCGGTTCCCTCCTCGCCCTCGTCGCCTCGACCGCGCTCCTCGCCGGTTGCAGCAGCAGCTCCGGCGGCGGCCTGCAGCCTCCGGCCGGGCTTCACTACGCGGACGCCACTCCCATCTTCACCATGGGCGCGGCCGTCACACCCGACGTGCCGAGCGTGAGCGGCGGCGCCGTGCCGTCGTGGTCGGTGTCGCCGGCCCTCCCGGCGGGGCTCACGCTCGGCACCACCACCGGCGTCATCTCCGGGACGCCCACCACGCCGTCGGCGGTCACCCCGTACGTGGTCACGGCGACGAACGCAGCGGGAAGCACCACGGCCGGCATCACCATCACGGTGAACCACGCGGTCACGCCGCCCACCGGGCTCACCTACCTGCACAACCCGGTCATCTACACGATGAGCCAGGCCATCGTCCCCAACACGCCGTCGACCAGCGGCGGCCAGCCGACGTCGTACGCCGTCACACCGGCTCTCCCCGCCGGCCTCTCGCTCGATCCCTCGACCGGCATCGTCTCCGGGACGCCCACGACCCCGGCGTCGGTCGCCACCTACACGGTCACGGCCTCCAACGCCGGCGGCAGCGCGCCGGTGGGGCTCGTCATCACCGTCTCCCAGTCGCCCCAGCCGCCGGGCACGCTCAGCTACTCCTCGATGAACCCGTCGTATCCTGCGGGAACGCCCGTCCTGAACACGCCCACCGTCACCGGCGGCCAGGCGACGAGCTACGCGGTGACCCCGACGCTCCCCCCGGGCCTCTCCCTCAACGCCACCACCGGCGTCATCTCCGGGACGCCCACCACCCCGGCGAACGTCGCCTCCTACGTGGTCACGGCCTCGAACGCCGCCGGCAGCGCTCCGGTCACGCTCGACATCACCGTCACGTCGTCGGTCGCAGCCCCCACCGCCATCACCTACGCGTTCCCCTCGCCCACCTACCCGGCCGGCGTGGCGATCTCGCAGAACCAGCCCACGGTCACGGGCGGCACGCCGACCTCCTGGACGGTGGCCCCGCCACTGCCGCCCGGGCTCGTGCTCGACCCCGGCACCGGCGCCATCACCGGGACCCCCTCCACCGTCTCCTCCGCGACTCCCTACGTGATCACCGGGTCGAACGCCGGCGGCTCGGCACAGGCGACGGTCACGATCACGGTCACGCTCACCGCGGGACAGCTCGCGATCATGGTGAATCAGGTGGCGAAGACCGACACGACCGTGAACACGACCTATACCGCGGTGGGCTCGGGGCCGTACTCGGTGGTGCTGAGGGGACTGCTCTACCAGAGCGGCGGAATCACCATGAGTGACTCGGCCTACATCAACTTCTCGGTCAGCGGGTCGGGCATCTACCTCGACAACAATCCCGCCACCCAGAGCCTGCAGTGCCAGGTCACCTCGGCGAACCCCGGGTGCGACATGATCGTGAACCTCACCTCGGCATCGCCCTCGACGCCCTACGTCGTCACCGTGAACGTGGCCGGCGCCTTCGTCTCCCCGGTCAATCCCTACCGGAACATCGCCGTCGTCCTGACCCCGGACACCACGCCCGGGCCCGGCACGGTCGTCCTCGGCGCGACCGCGCCCTCGGGGCCGGACACCTACCTCCTGCCCTCCGGGATGAACGCCCCGCTCTTCGTGAACTGGAAGAACCCGGCCACGATCGGGACCGTGAGCGTGGACCTGACGATCAGCGGCGGCGCGTCGTTCTACTGGTACACCCCGGGGAACAACTCGACCATCCAGACCGGGCCCAGCCAGACCTGCACGCTCACGTTCACGGGCGGGACCGGCAGCCAGCTCAGCTGCGGCTTCGGCGTGCGCGCCAACCAGGCGGCCAGCCCGGGTCAGACGGCAACCGTCACCCTCGACGCCACCGGCTCCTGGGGCTACACGTACCCGACGTCCACGCTCACGTTCGCCATCCAGGCGCCACAGCCGGCCACCCGGACCGTGCAGTTCGTGAACAACTCGTCGCAGCAGCTCTGGGTGGGGATCACCGGCGGCGGCGCTTACTCCTACGTGGACCCGAAGAACACGTACGCCCCGCCCGGAGCGAGCACCACCGGCAAGCCGGCGGGAGGGAGCTCGCTCTGCGGCCCGAGCACCACGCCCCCGAACGTGGCGGCCTGCCCCATCGGCACGACCTGCATCCAGGGCGGGCAGAACCCCCAGGCCAGCTCCACCTTCGAGTGCTACTACGACCAGCCGGTGCCGGCGTCCGGGTACCTGCTCGCGCCCGGCGGCGGCGCGGGCAGCACGGCCACCATCACCATCTCCGGGTCGAGCGTGTCCCCCCAGGGAATCATCTGGTCGGGCAACTTCTACGGCCGCACCGGCTGCAACACGACGGACCCCACGCAGGCCGGGGTGTGCGAGAACGCCAAATGCGTGGGGGCGACACCGGGATTCGGATGTGGCCCGGGCACCGGCCCGGCTCCGGGCGTGAACACGCTCGCCGAGGCCACCTTCCAGGCCACCGGCCAGCCCGACTACTACGACGTGTCCATCATCAACGGCGCCAACTTCGCGGTGCAGTTCGCCCCCACGGTGCAGGGCGCGAAGGGGTACACCTGCGGCCAGGCGGGAAGCAAGCAGGCGCAGACCGGCGGCATCGGCGCCGCGGGATGGACGATGAACGTGGGGGCGCAGAACTACCCGCCCGTGCCCCCGAGCACCACCCCCGTTCCCGTCAACGGCGACCCGTCGACCTACTACACGATGGTCTCGAGCTCGGCGACCCAGACGTGCACCCGCACCGCGGGCAACACCGCGGCAGGCGGCTGCGCCTCGTTCCCCGGCACCTCCTGCGGGTTCCGGGTCTCGGACATGACGGGCACGTTCGACGTCGCGACGCGCTACTGCGGAACGCCGCTCGGATGGGTGACGGCCGACGCCATGTACGGCTTCGTCGCGAAGGCCACGCCGGTCCCGGCGAACCCGTTCTACTTCCTCACGAACCCGAGCGGCGTCGTCACGCTGGGCAACCTCCAGATCTGCGAGGGCAACAGCTACAGCTCCTACCAGCCGAACTGGCCCGGGCCGATCCAGGCGGTCGCGCTCGCCTGCGGCGGCGTCATGTGGGGGCCGACGGAGACGGTGAACCAGAACCCGGCGGGCAACGTGGGGCTCGGGATCACCCAGCCGGCGCAGCAGGTGCAGACGGCGAACGCCGACTGGCTCGACTACGTGCTCCCCACCATCAAGTGGATGAAGCAGGCCTGCCCCAGCTGCTACACCTACCCGTTCGACGACATGAGCTCCACGTTCACCTGCCAGGACAGCACGGGGCAGGGGCTCACCTACACGGTGCAGTTCTCCGACCTGGCGTACGCGCCGCCGCAGTCCAACCTCCGGTAGGCGGGGTGGTCGCGGGAAGATCCGCGGGGCCCGCTGGTTCCTCCCGGAGGGCGGGACGCCCGACGGGAGGAACCATGACGGATGCCGGCAAGGCGAGGAGCGGCGGTGTCCCGGGCGGGAACCGGCTCCGGGCCGTCTCCTGGGGCGGCGCGGGTCTCCTCCTCCTCGCGCCGCTCGTGGCGATGCAGTTGACCGACGAGGTGCGCTGGACGGCCTTCGACTTCGCCGTGTTCGGCGCGCTTCTCGCGGTGACGCTCGTCGCATTCGAGCTCGGCCTCCGGGGAGCACGGGACGGGGTGGCGCGGCTCGCCGTGGCCGTGGCGGTGGGCGCGACCTTCCTGCTCGTCTGGGCGCAGCTCGCCGTCGGCGTGCTCGCCCAGCCCGGCGGGAGGGTGTTCGCGGCGGTGGTCGCGCTCGCCATCCTTGGGGCGGTGGTCGTCCGGCTCCGGCGGCCCCGGAGGGAGCGGGAACGAGCCTGATCGGGGGTCCCGGCTGCGGCCTTGATCGGGGGGCCGGGGTGCGATATGACCGGCGCCCTGTTTCCGGGGACCTGAGTTGGGGTCCGGGGAACGAAAGAGATACGCGCCCTTAGCTCAGTTGGATAGAGCGTCGGACTACGAATCCGAAGGCCAGAGGTTCAAATCCTCTAGGGCGCGCCAG
>JBAVCR010000168.1:0-1793 GCA_049586815.1 Anaeromyxobacteraceae bacterium | reverse complement strand
AGCCGAACCTCCACGACGCTGCCGTGGCGGTGGCCGCCCGCGACGGCGACGCCGCGCGGTTCGCCCGCTTCCGGCGGCTCGGGAAGGAGGAGAAGGACCCGGCGCTCCTCCGCCGCTACCGGATGGGCGTGGCCCTCTTCGAGGACCTGGCGCTCGCCCGGGAGGCCGCCGCCATCCCCTTCGGCGACGAGGTCCCGCTGCAGGACCTCGCCTCCTTCGCGGGCGCGCTCCTCGGGAACCGCTCCGCCGCGGCCCCGTTCTGGGAGCGGCTCCGCGTCGAGTGGGAGGCGTTCCAGGCCCGGCTCTCCGACGCCCCGCTCCTGCTCCGCCGCGTGATCGAGGGGCTGGGCGCCCTCACGACGCGCGCCGCCCTCGACGAGGCCCGCGCCTTCCTCGAGGGGCGCGAGGTGCCCGCGGCCCGGCAGGCCATCTCCCAGACGCTCGAGCGGCTCGGTCAGGACGTCGACCTCTGGGAGCGCATCGGGCCCGCCGTGGGAAGCTGGCTCGAGTCCCGGGAGGAGCGCCGGTGACCGAGCACGTCGAGGTCGAGGAGCAGCGCTACACGCGCCCCTGGCTCTACCTGCTCCTGGAGTTGCCCTTCGGGGCGGCCATCGGCTTCCTCATGATCGCGGTGCCCTACCGGCTCGCCACCGCGGGGGTGCCGCTCTCCGAGATCGCCACCGTCTCCGCCGTGGGCTTCATGCCGCACGCGCTCAAGATCTTCTGGGTGCCCCTCATCGACATGGTGGGGAAGCGGAAGACCTGGTACCTCGCCATGACGGGCGTGACGGCGGCGCTGCTCGCCGCGGCCTCCCTCGTCCCCGAACCGGCGAGGCACCTGGGACTGCTCACCGTGCTCGTGACCGCGCTCCAGGCGGCGGCGGCGACCACCTCCGCGGCGCTGAACGCGCTCATCGCCATGACCACCCACCCCGACGACAAGGGGAAGGCCGGGGGCTTCTACATGGCCGGGAACGTCGGGGGGACGGGCATCCTCGGCGCGCTCGCACTCTGGGCGAGCACCGCCCTCGGGCCCTGGAGCGGGGGGCTGCTCCTCGCGCTCGTGGTCGTCCTCTCCGGAGCCGGGGCGGCGACCATCCACGAGCGGATCGATCCGGCACGCGCGGCCGCCCGGGCCGGGGGAATCCTGCGGGCGCTGGGGCGCCGCATCGCCGCCATGGGGCGCGACCTCTGGGAGACCGCGTCGAGCCTGCACGGATTCACCGCCATCGTGATCTCGCTCGCGCCGGTGGGGTGCGGGGCCCTCACCAACCTGTTCTCCGGCATGGCCATCGAGTACGGGGCCGACCAGCACGTGGTGGAGATCGTGAACGGGCTCGGGGGCGGGCTCGCCGGGGCGCTCGGATCGCTCGTGGGGGGATTCATCGCCGACCGGATGAACCGGCGGCTCGCCTACGCGCTCGCCGGTGGGCTCACCGCGCTCTCCGCCGTGGGAATGCTGCTCTCTCCCATGACGCCGACGACCTACACGGTGGGGACGCTCGCCTACAACTTCGCGAACGGCATCGCCTTCGCCACCTGGGCGGGGATGGTGCTCGAGGTGGTGGGGGACAGCGCGGCGGTGGCCACCAAGTACGCCCTCTTCGTGGCCTCCTCCAACCTCGCCATCAGCACGGTCACCAAGCTGAACGGCTGGGCGAGCGGGTTCCGGGGCTTCGCCGGGGACTGGCCGCGCGAGGCGGGCGCCCGCGGCGCACTGGCCTTCGACGCCGGTATCACCTTCGCCGGGCTCCTGCTCGTGCTCCTCCTCGTGCGCTACACCGCGCGGAGGA
>JBAVCR010000167.1:0-5359 GCA_049586815.1 Anaeromyxobacteraceae bacterium | reverse complement strand
GCCGGGCGCCTGGGGCGGCACCATCCCGACCATGGTCATGCCGGCGCGCGGGCCCGCGGCCCCGCCGGGAGCGGGGGGCGGGGCGCCGGGCATCGTGGGCACGGGTCCGGTGGCCGAGGGCTGGCCGGAGAGCGTGGTCGCATGCGCCGCCATGCGGACCGAGAAGACCCGCTCGCACTGGGGGCAGCGCACCCGCAGCCCGGTGGTGGGGATCTTCTCCGGGTCGACGTCGTATCCGGCCTGGCACTGCGGACAGGTGATGCGCATCGCTTGGGCCCCTCTGGCGGCTTGCTGGCGCCTGGCCATCCTGCATGCTAGCTAGGATCCGGAATCGTACCGCCGCCCGTGAACCGAGCGCCACCAAACAGCGACGTGCTCGTGCTGGGCGCGGGCCTGGCCGGGATCTCGGCCGCCCTGGCCCTCGACGGGGGCTACCGCCTCGTGGAGCGGGAGGACCGTCCGGGCGGGCTCTGCCGGACCGACGTCCGCGACGGCTTCTCCTTCGACGCCACCGGCCACTGGCTCCACCTGCGGGACCCGTCCATCCGGGCCCTCGCCGACGAGCTCCTCCCCGGCGGCTGGGTGACCGTGGAGCGGCGCGCCGCGGTCTTTTCCCACGGCACCTTCACCCCGTACCCCTACCAGGTGAACACCCACGGCCTGCCCCCCGAGGTCGTGGCCGAGAACCTGCTCGGGTTCGTGGCCGCGCAGTACGGCGAGGAGGGTCGCGCGCTCCGGGAGCGGGAGCCCCGCACCTTCGCCGAGTACGTGCTCCGCCACCTGGGCGCGGGCTTCGCCCGGAACTTCATGTTCCCGTACAACGAGAAGCTCTGGACCGTGCCGGCGACCGAGCTCTCCCCGTCGTGGACCGGGCGCTTCGTGCCGCGGCCGGACCTCGCGCAGGTGGTCCGCGGCGCGCTCGGCCTCCCGGGTGACGCCGCCGGCTACAACGCCACCTTCCGCTACCCGCGCGAGGGGGGCATCGAGACCTTCGTCCGCGCGCTGGCGGCGCGCCTCCCGCGCCCCGCCACCTGTGGCGTACGCCCGGTCTCGATCGACGCGACCCGCAGGGTCGCGCGCCTCGACTCCGGCGAGGAGGTCCGCTTCCGGGCGGTGATCTCGACGGCGCCGCTTCCCGAGACGGTGGCGCTCCTCGGCGACGCCCCGCCGCGCGTCGTCGAGGCGGTCCGGGCGCTCCGGGCGGCCACGGTCACCTACGTGAACGTCGCGGCGCGCGACGTGGGGGGCCCACCCTGGCACTGGGTCTACCTGCCCGAGCCCGGCTTCCGCCCGTACCGCGTCGGCTCGGCGTCGGCGGCGGTGCCCTCGCTCGCGCCTCCCGGCTTCCGGAGCTTCTACATCGAGATGTCCGGGCGCGCGCCCGTCCCGGCGTCCGAGGCCGTCCCGGCCGCGATCGAGGCGCTCCTCGCGCTCGGGCTCGTCTCCTCCGCTCCCGACGTTCGCTTCGCCGACGCCCGGGTGCTCCCCGACGCCTACGTGATCCACGACCACGCCTACGGCGCGGCGCGCGACGAGGTCCGCGACTGGCTGGCGGGGCGGGACGTCCTCGTGGCCGGCCGCGCCGGGAACTGGGAGTACTCCTCCATGGAGGACGCGCTCCTCTCGGGCCGGGAGGCGGCCCGCCGCCTGAGGTGATAAGCAGGAGGCGCGTGACCGCGACCGCGCGCCCCGACCTCACCGTCGTCATCCCCGTCTTCGACGAGGAGGGGATCGTCGCGACCGCCTGCACCGAGCTCATGGCGGCGCTCGACGCGCGCGGCTGGGACTACGAGCTCCTCCTCTCCGAGAACGGCTCGCGCGACCGGACCGCCGAGATCCTCCGCGACCTGGAGCGCACCCACTCCCGCCTCCGCCACCTGCACTCCGACGAGCCCAACTACGGCCTCGCGCTCCGCCGCGGCATCCTCGAGGCCCGCGGGCGCTGGGTGGTCGCCGACGAGATCGACATCTGCGACCCCACCTTCTACGACCGCGCGCTGCCCCTCCTCGGGAGCGGCGGGGCCGACATGGTGGTGGGATCCAAGCGGGCGCGGGGCTCGGTGGACGGGCGCCCCGCCTACCGGCGCGTCGCCACCTGGGTCCACAACACCACCCTGAAGTTGGTGCTCGGATTCCGGGGCACCGACACCCACGGGGTGAAGGCCTTCTCCCGCGAGCGGATCGCGCCCGTGGCGGCCCGCTGCGTCGTGGACCGGGACGTCTTCGCGAGCGAGCTCGTTCTCCGGGCCGGCCTGGAGGGGAAGCGGGTCGTGGAGATCCCCATCGAGCTCCACGAGAAGCGCCCCCCTTCCGTGGCGCTCCTCCGGCGGGTGCCCAACGTGCTCCGGCAGGTGGCCCGGCTGTTCTGGGTGCTCCGGGTGACCGCGCCGGTGCGCCGCGACCCCGGGGTGGAGGCCGAGTGAGCCGGGCGGCCGCACCCGGTCCGGGACCGGCGCGAGCCCCGGTGTCGTGGTAGATCGACCCGATGGCGGGCATCGGGGACGAGATCCAGGATCGGCTGCGGCGCTGGACGCTCGAGCTCGGCGGCCCGGGCACGCGGGAGCGGCTCGAGAAGCTCACGCCGCCGCGCAACGAGTACGGCGTCGACCCGTACGGCTTCGACGTCGACTACCTCCAGGCCGCCGCTGCCCCCGTCCTCTGGCTCTACCGGAAGTACTTCCGGGTGAAGGCCTTCGGCCTCGAGAACGTCCCCGGCGAGGGGCCGGTGCTCATCGTCGGCAACCACTCCGGCCAGCTGCCCTTCGACGCGGCCATGGTCGAGGCTGCCTGCCTCGTGGACAAGGACCCGCCGCGCGCGGTGCGGGCGCTCGTCGACAAGTGGGTGCCCACCCTCCCCTTCGTGTCCACGCTCTTCTCGCGCTGCGGCCAGGTGGTGGGCACCCCCGAGAACTGCCGCCGCCTGCTCTCCGCCGGGGAGGCGCTGCTCGTCTTCCCGGAGGGCACCCGCGGCCTCAACAAGCCCTTCGCCCGCCGCTACCAGCTGCAGGGCTTCGGCCTCGGCTTCATGCGCCTCGCGCTCGAGAACGACGTCCCCATCGTGCCGGTGGGCGTGGTGGGCGCGGAGGAGCAGGCCCCGGCCATCTTCAACCTGCAGCCGGTGGCGAAGCTCCTCGACTTCCCGCACTTCCCCATCACGGCGACCGGCCTCCCCTTTCCCCTCCCGGTGCGCTACCGGCTCTGGTTCGGCGCGCCCCTGCGCTTCACCGGTCGGCCGGACGACGAGGACGCGGTGCTCGAGCCCAAGGTGGCGCAGGTCCGCGACGCGGTGGCCGGGCTGCTCGCGAAGGGGCTCTCCGAGCGGGAGCACGTCTTCTGGTGAACCAGCTCCCCGCCAGCGTGGCCATCACCGGCATCGCCGGGAACCTGGGGCGCCGGCTGGCGCGGCTCCTCCACGGGGAGACGCGCATCGTCGGCTTCGACCGGCGCCCGCTGCGGGACCGGCCGAAGGACGTGGAGCACCACCAGCTCGACATCCGCAAGGCGCGGGTGGAGGACGTCTTCCGGCGCGGGCGCATCGAGGCCATCGCCCACCTGGGCCTGAAGCACGACCCCCGCGAGGGCGCGGCCGAGGCCCACAGCTTCAACGTGGCCGGGACCCAGAAGCTCCTCGACATCGCCGTGCGCCACGGCGTGCGCAAGGTGGTGCTGCTCTCCAGCGCCAACGTCTACGGCCCGGCTCCCGGCAACCCGAACTTCCTGCCCGAGGAGACGCCGCTGCTCGGCGCCGCCCGGCTCCCCGGCTTCCGCGACCTCATCGAGGTCGACATGTACGCGCAGTCGTTCATGTGGAAGCACCCGGAGGTGGAGACGGTCATCCTCCGGCCGGTGAACATCATCGGCCCCACCGTCCGGAACGCCCCCTCCAACTACCTGCGGCTCGAGCGGCCGGTCACGGTGCTCGGGTTCGACCCGATGGTGCAGGTGATCCACGAGGAGGACGTCTGCCGGGCCATCGCGCTGGCGCTCCGCCCGGGCATCCGGGGGGTCTACAACGTCACCGGGCCGGGCGAGGTCCCGCTCTCCGCGGCGCTGCGCGAGCTCGGGCGGGAGCCCCTCCCGCTCCCCCATTTCCTGGTTCGGCCGATCGTGAAGAGGCTCTACGACGCCCGGCTTTCCACCTACCCCCCGGGCGAGGTCGACTACATCCAGTACCTCTGCGCGGTGGACGGCTCCCGCTTCGTCCGCGACACCGGGTGGACCCCCAGCTTCTCCATCCGCGAGACCCTGCGCAGCGTCCTGAAGAGTCGTTGACGGCCCGTGCGGGGCGAGTGGCACCTGGGCCCCCTCCCGGGTGTTAGACTTCCAGCATCCGCTGGAGGCCCCCATGCCCCGTTCCGCCAGGCTCCCCGTCGTCGCCGCGCTCGCCCTCGCGGCCTGCGCCACCCCGGATCAGGTTGGCCGGCAGCTCGCTGGCGATCCCCTCGCCATGCGGGCGCCGGTCCCCGTCGCCGCCGAGGTCACGGCCGCGCCCTTCGAGCGGCAGGGGGAGATCCAGCTCACGCCGGTGGGCACCGCCGGCTCGAGCGCGGCCTGGGACGCGCGCAGCGTCCGCGGACCCGCGGTGAACCTGACGCTCACCGACCAGGAGCTCTGGGGCGGCACCCTCCAGGACCGCGCGGTCCTGCTGCGGGCGCGGGACGGGCGCATCACCGGCGAGGGCGTGAACCTGTTCGTCCGGCAGGAAGGCACGCACGTCCGGGTCCAGGGCCTCTGGTTCGGGGCGCTCCTGCGCGTCGACTTCACGCCCGAGACCATCTCCGCCTCCCCGCTCACCGGGGTCTGCGGACTCGAGCTGGGACTGGCCAACGACGGGTTCTACCGGGGCTTCGGCGGGTGCGGCGGCCGGCTCGACGCGGTCTGGATGACGCTGAAGGGCGTGGCCGCCGATCCGTCCCGCGAGATGCCGCAGTGGCTCTTCGCCTTCCTCGCCGCGCTGCCGGCGCCGCAGGTCTCCACCTTCCGCGGGACCGTCGTGGCCGCCGCGCCGAGCGCCGCGGGCGGCGGCGTCTCCGCCTACCTCGCTCCCGAGTTCCGGGGGCTGCCGCCGGTGAACTGGGCGCAGATCCAGTTCAGCTGCTCGACCACGGGCGGCCTGCCGTCGTGCGACCCCTGGGGGTACTTCGCGAGCGGCAAGGCGGTGACGATCGACTCCTTCTCGACCCTCTCCCAGGATCGTTCCGCGACCGGACGCGGCGGGACGCGCATCGGCCGGGTTCCTGGCGGGATGGAGGGCGGGCGCCCCGACGGTCCCGGAGGGCGCTACGCGAACGCGGGTCCCGTCGGCCGGGCCGCCGCGTACGGCGGCGATCGGACGACCCCTCCCGGCGCGGCCGAGCGC
>JBAVCR010000166.1:0-5720 GCA_049586815.1 Anaeromyxobacteraceae bacterium | reverse complement strand
GCGCGCTCGGCGCCCGCCACCGCGGCGAGCGGCTCCACCACCTCGCGAGACGGCGCCACCATGACCACGCGGACGCCGGCGCGGGCGGCCCCCTGCGCGGCGGTGAGGGCCGCGCCCCAGGAGGCGTCGGGGGAGGCGGGGAGCACGAGCACGAGCATCTGGGGCGCGACCACGCGGACGAGCGGCTCGAGGTCGGCCGGTCCGGGGGCGGTGTGGAGCTGCCAGCCCGCGCCCGCGGCGTGGGCGAGCAGGGCCCCGGCGAGCTCCGCGTCGGAGCCCACCACGAGGATGCGCGCGGAGGAGGCCGCGGCGAGGGTCACGCGGGCCGGCCCCCGGTCTCGATGAGGATGCGGCGCTCCAGGTCGGCGCGGTTCGTGGCGTTCCCGAGGGCGGTGTCGAGCGAGATGCGGCGCCCCTCGTGCAGCCGGTAGAGGTACTGGTCGAAGGAGTGCATGCCCAGGTCGGCGCCGGCCGTCTCCATGTACGCCTTGAGCTCCTTGATGCGCGTCGCGTCGCGCACCATCTCCCGCACGGTGGAGGTGGCGAGCAGCGCCTCCACCGCGGGGATGAGGCCGGCCGCGTCGGCGCGGAGCAGGAGCCGGAGCGCGATGACCGCCTGGAGGTTGTCGGCGAGGCGCGCCCGCACGGTCTCCTGCTCGTCGGCGGGGAAGAGGCCCACGAGGCGTCCCACCGCCCGGGGCACGTCGGGGGTGTGGAGCGAGGTGATGACGAGGTGGCCGGTCTCGGCCGCCTTGAGGCAGATGTCGGCCGACTCGCGGTCGCGCAGCTCGCCCACCATGAGGATGTCCGGGTCCTGCCGGAGCGCGGCGCGGAGCGCGTCGGAGTAACTCGCGGTGTCGGAGCCCACCTCGCGCTGGATCACGAGGCCCCGCCCCGACGAGAAGATGAACTCGATGGGGTCCTCCACCGTGACCACGTGGAGGCGCTCCTGCTGGATGATGTGGTGGATGATGGCGGCGATGGTGGTGGACTTCCCGTTGCCGGTGGCGCCGCTCACCACCACGAGGCCGCGGCGGGCGTCGGCCACCGTGGAGACCACCGGGGGCAGGTTCAGGGTGGCGAAGTCGGGCACGGCGAAGGGGATGGTGCGCATCACCGCGCCCCAGCTGCCCCGCTGCTTGAAGATGCTGGCCCGGAACCGCGACACGCCGGGGAGCGAGTAGCTCCGGTCCACCTCGCGGAAGTCGAGCGGCCCGAAGCCGGAGCCGGGGGCCTGCAGGACGAAGTTGGCGATGGCCTCGGTGTCGGCGTGGGTGAGGGGCGGGACCTTGGCGGCGAGGAGCTCCCCGAAGACCCGGTAGGTGGGGGGATAACCCACCTCGAAGTGGACGTCGCTGGCCTGCCGCTTCACGGCCAGCTGCAGGAAGGAGTGGAACATCTCCTCGCTCAGGGGACCCTGGGACGGTTCCATCCGCGCAGTGTAGCCCGCGGCGAGTGGCGGGGGAATCTCACGTGTGGTTGCATGGGCGCATGCTCGCTTCGGTCGAGGACGGTTCGCGGCTCCTGGAGGGGCAGGGATACCTCCCGTCGCGCGAGATCGCGACGTCGGTGTTCCTGGCCGAGCGGCTCGACAAGCCGCTCCTCGTGGAGGGGCCTGCCGGCGTGGGCAAGACCGAGCTCGCCATCGCGCTCGCCGCGGCCACCGGCCGTCGCCTGCTCCGGCTGCAGTGCTACGAGGGGCTCGACGAGGCCAAGGCGGTCTACGAGTGGGAGTACGGCAAGCAGCTCCTCTACACCCAGATGCTGAAGGAGCGGATCGGGGACGCGCTCTCCGGCGCCCGCACGCTGGCCGAGGCCGCCGACCGGCTCGACGCCGAGGGCAACGTCTTCTTCAGCGAGCGCTTCCTGCTCCCCCGCCCGGTGCTCCAGGCGGTCACGAGCGAGGTCCCGGCGCTCCTGCTCGTCGACGAGGTCGACAAGGCCGACCCCGAGTTCGAGGCCTTCCTCCTCGAGGTGCTGGCCGACTCGGCCGTGACCGTCCCCGAGCTCGGCACCCTGCGGGCCCGCCACCCGCCGCGCCTCGTGCTCACCTCCAACGCCACCCGCGAGCTCTCCGACGCGCTCCGCCGCCGCTGCCTGCACCTCTTCATCGACTTCCCCTCGCAGGAGCGGGAGCTCGCCATCGTGCGCTCCCGCGTGCCCGGGGTGGCGGACGAGCTGGCCCGGCAGACCGTGGCCGCGGTGGCCGCGCTGCGGGCCATGGACCTCAAGAAGGCGCCCTCCATCTCCGAGACCCTCGACTGGGTGCGCTCCCTCGTGCTGCTGCAGGCCCACACGCTCGACGCCGCCGTGGTGTCCACCACGCTGAACGTGCTCCTGAAGCACGAGGCCGACCTGGCGGCGGCCCGGCCCCGCGCCGGGGAGATCGCCCGGGGGATCCTCCCCGGGGGCCGGTGAGGCGACGTGCCCGGGCCGGGACTCCTCGCCGCGCGTCTCCTGGCCGGCTTCCCGCATGGATTCACCACGCGTGAAGGAGGCGCCTCCCGGGGGCCCTGGGCGTCGCTCAACCTCTCCTCCACCGTGGGCGATGACCCGGCCGCCGTCGCGGAGAACTGGGAGCGCCTCCGTGCGGCGACCGGCCTCGCCTTCGCGCGGGTGCGCCAGGTCCACGGCTGCCGCGTGGTCGAGGCGGGGGCGGGGACCGAGCCGGTCGAGGAGGCGGACGCCGTCACCTCGGCCGCTCCCGGGGTCGCCGCCTGCGTCTCGGTGGCAGACTGCGTCCCGGTCCTCCTCGCCGACCCGCGCTCCGGGGCGGTGGCGGCGATCCACGCCGGCTGGAGGGGCACCATCGCCGGGGTCGCCGCCGAAGGGGTACGGCAGCTCGTCGAGCGCCATGGGAGCCGGCCGGGGGATCTCCTGGCCGTGATCGGCCCGGGCATCGGCCCCTGCTGCTTCGAGGTGGAGCGCGCGCTGGCCGAGCGGTTCCGGGACGGGCTCGGCCCGGTGGTCGCAAGTCCCCGGGATCAGGGCTCCCGGGTCGACCTGTGGGCCGCGAACCAGGTCGTGCTCCGGCGGGTCGGCCTGCACCGGGCCCGGATCGAGGTGCTGGGACGCTGCACGTCATGTGAGGAACGCACCTTCTTCTCCCACCGCCGCGATCGGGGGTTGACCGGGCGTCACGTGGCGTTCGTCTCCGCGGTTTCTTGACTGTGGCGGGGAAACATCCGAAAATTCGCATGGTTTTGTCCTACATTTCCTCCATCGCCGCGGCAGCGGCCTTCCTCCTCGTGACCGGCTGCGCGACCAGCGACGCCCAGGCGCGGCAGGATCTCGCCTCGCTCCGGACGGAGGTCCGCACCCTCCAGCAGGAGAACGACGCGCTCGCGAGGCGCGTGGAGTCGATGTCGACCCAGATCGACCTCCTCGTGACCCGGTCCGCGCGGACGTCCCCCGTTGCAGGGACGGAGAAGCCGCTCGCCGCGACGCCGGCCCCCGTCGAGGTCGCGCCGCAGGTGCCCGCGCACCTCAAGGTCGTGAAGCTCGAGAAGCCGAAGGGCGCGACGCCGGTGCGAACGGCGAGCCCGTCGCCGTCCTCGTCGCCGCCTCCCATCCCCACCGCCACGCCCATCCAGGATCCCTCCCCGGCGACGCTCGCCTCGCTGGCCGGCGGACGCTCGATGCTCGCCGACGCCCAGTCGTCCTGGGACGCGGCCCGCGCCCGGACCGGCCTCGCGCGCGCCCGCGCCCTCGAGTCCTTCGCCGACGCTTACCCGTCCTCCCCGCGCGCCCCGGAGGGGCTCGTCGACGCGGCCCGGACGCGGCTCGAGGCCGGCGACCCGGACGGCTCGTGCGAGGACTACACGCGGGCCGTCGAGGTCTACCCCACGTCGCGCGCCGCACCCGACGCGATGGAGGGGCTCATCGCCTGCGAGCAGCGCCGCGGGCGGTCCAGGGAGGCGCAGTCCCTCCAGGCCCGCCTCGCCAAGGACTTCCCCGATTCTCCCGCCGGCAAGCGCGCGCGCGAGCACGCATCGGCGGTGCAAGGAGCCGCGCCATGAACCACCGGATGATCGCCGTCGTCCTCGCCGCGCTGCCGACCGTGGCCTTCCCGCAATCGAACGCGCTCGACCAGGCGCGCGGCGCAGGCGCCGTGCAGCAGGCCGGGACCGACCGCCGGGCCGCCGCCGCGGACGCCGTCCTCTCCGAGACGCAGTCCGACGCGGGGCAGAAGGTCGTGGACCTGAACGCCGCCGCCGGCCAGCTCGAGGGCGTGCAGGTGGGCACGGCCCCGGGCACGGCCTCCCGCGACGCGGGGCCGCAGAGCTACGTGATCCAGCGCGGCGACACCCTCTGGGACCTCTCCGGCAAGTTCCTGGAGAGCCCGTGGTACTGGCCCAAGCTCTGGTCCTACAACCCGCAGATCGAGAACCCGCACTGGATCTACCCGGGCAACCCGCTGCGCCTCGCCCCCGCCGGCGCCGACGCCCCGGCCCGCGTCGAGATCGTCGCGGCCGACGCGCCGCCTCCCCGCGAGATCGACGACCTGACCCGGGGCAACATCGACCGCGCCGAGATGATCGACGACGAGGACACGGTCACGGTGGGAGGCCCCTACAAGATCGGCGGCGTCCGGCCCCGCGGCCCGGCGGTCCTGCGCAACAGCTTCGTGACCGAGAACCAGCTCGACGCCTCGGGCAAGGTCGTGGCGGCGTTCGAGGAGAAGCTCATGCTCACGACCGGCGACCGCATCTACGGGAAGTTCCAGGACCCGTCGGCGGTGAAGGTCGGCCAGAAGTTCTCCATCTACAAGACCGAGGGGCCGATCGTCCACCCCGTCACGCACCGCCGGTTCGGCTGGAAGACCGTCATCCTGGGCACGGCGCGGGTGACCGCGGTGGATCCGGGCAAGGCCACCACCCTCGTCGTCACCTACGTGAACGACGCCATCGAGCGCGGCGACCTCATCGGCCCCTACGGCGACCAGGCGCTCCGGCCCCTCTTCACCCGGCCGAACCGCTCCGCCGTGGACGGCTTCGTCATCGGCGTCCAGCCCTCCATCGTCACCGGCGCCGCCGAGTTCAACGTCGTCTACCTGGACCGCGGCAAGGCCGACGGCGTCGAGGTGGGCAACACCTTCGAGGTGGTGCGCAGCGGCGACCCGCTCTACGAGGCCATCGACCGGCCGCTCAACACGCCGAACCTCCCCCGCGAGGTCATCGGGCAGCTCGTGGTCTTCGACGCCCAGGAGCGCGCCAGCTCGGCCTACGTGAAGCGGAGCCTCTTCGAGCTCCTCGTGGGCGACCACGTCGAGATGCGCCCCACGGGCGGCCAGGCCGCCGTGAAACCGGGGGGTTAGCGTCCGAAGTTTCTGCGCCCCTGCCGGGACCTCGCTTGACCTCCCCGGCATCGGTGCGTATATGACCCCGCCGCATGAGGGGTGCTCGGACCATCCATCGCGGCGAGCCAGGTTGGCCGCCTCCCCTCCATCTTCTCGGTGATCCGCCGGAATTCCTTCGGATCATCGGGTGCTTGCCTGCTCCAGGCGACCGGGCGGTGTCGGTGGTCGGGGCGCGGGACGCCGGGCCCGGCGGTCTCGAGCAGGCGCGCAGGATCGGTGCGGCGCTGGCGAGGGCCGGCGCCTGGGTGGTCTCCGGGGGAGCCCGGGGAATCGACGCCGCCGCACATTCGGGCGCCGTCGAGGCGGGAGGCAGGACGGTCGTGGTGGTGGCGGGTGGCCTCGACCACCTCTACCCCGCGGA
>JBAVCR010000165.1:0-5129 GCA_049586815.1 Anaeromyxobacteraceae bacterium | reverse complement strand
GGCCTCGTCGAGCCGCGCCTCCGCCGGCGGCCCTCCTCCATCCGCGCGCGAGCGCGCGCCGCGGGATAGCGCGGTCGAGACGAGGTCAGCCGGGCGGCGCCGGCACGAGGCCCGAGCACGCCGCCGTTGCCGCGCACACCCTGACCCGCCGCCCGGAAATGAATCGGGAGAGGCACGCCGGCCGTCCACCGGCGCCCTCTCCCTGGAGCGCCCGGCGTGTCCCTAGGGAGGACCCGCCGGACACGAAGCTCTCTTCACCGGCGCCGCGAATGCGCCGGCGCCGCCAGCCGGACGTCTCCACCTGCCCAGACCGCTCCCGCGACGACGAGGCCGGCTGCGACGGCGAGGGTCAAGAGCGTCATGTCGTCCACCTCCCGCGGCCGCACCGGCTTTCCGGCCTCGACCCTCAGTGAAGCAAGGGAAGGGCCATGCGGCGGGCAGCGACCCGTCCGGACCACCGATCGGCCAAGGGGGCGGGATCGCGTGGGATCGGGCCTTCCGTGCCGGTGGGCCGCCTCGCCCCCACCACCGGGGGGAGGAACCCCTGGGTGGCCGCCGCCCCCGCCCCGGGAAGCCCCGGGAAGGTCGGCGTACACCCGGATTGTGGTACCCTTTCCGGTCCGGCCGCGTGGGCCGGGGCATCTTTCACGGAGAGAGCATGAGCACGAAGAAGTTCCGCGTCGGCGTCCTCGGCGCCACCGGCATGGTCGGACAGCGATTCCTGGCGCTCCTCGAGAACCACCCCTGGTACGAGGTCTCCCTCGTCGCCGCCAGCGCCAACTCGGCGGGACAGAAGTACGCCGACGCGGTGAAGGGGCGCTGGGCGCTCTCCGGGCCGCCCCCGGCGAAGGCCGCCGCGCTCACGGTCCAGAACGCCTCCGACGTCGCGCGCATCGCCGGGCAGGTCGACTTCGTCTTCTGCGCGGTCGACATGACGAAGGAGGAGACGGCCAAGCTGGAGGAGGACTACGCCCGGGCCGAGACCCCGGTGGTCTCCAACAACTCCGCGCACCGCGGCACCCCCGACGTCCCCATGATGGTCCCGGAGGTGAACCCGGAGCACGCCGGGGTGATCGAGTCGCAGCGCAAGCGGCTCGGCACGTCGCGCGGCTTCGTGGCCGTGAAGCCCAACTGCTCGCTGCAGAGCTACGTGCCGGCCATCCACCCGCTCATGAAGTTCGGGCCGAAGCGCATCGCCGTCTGCACCTACCAGGCGATCAGCGGCGCCGGGAAGACCTTCGAGATCTGGCCGGAGATGGTCGACAACCTCATCCCCTTCATCAAGGGGGAGGAGGAGAAGTCGGAGAAGGAGCCCATGAAGATCTGGGGCACCCAGAAGGACGGCAAGATCGTGCCTGCCGCCGAGCCGGTCATCTCCGCGCAGTGCATCCGGGTCCCGGCCTCCGACGGCCACATGGCCGCCGTCTTCCTCCAGCTCGAGAAGAAGGCGTCGAAGGAGGAGATCATCTCCCTCTGGCGCTCCTTCGAGGGCCGTCCGCAGACGCTCGGCCTCCCCAGCGCCCCGAAGCCCTTCCTCACCTACTTCGAGGAGGAGAACCGACCCCAGACCCGGCTCGACCGCGACGCCGGCGGCGGCATGGGCGTGACCATCGGCCGCCTCCGCCCGGACGCCCTCTTCGACTGGCGCTTCGTGGCGCTCAGCCACAACACGGTGCGCGGGGCCGCCGGCGGCGCCGTCCTCACCGCCGAGCTGCTCACCCAGGACGGCTTCATCCAGCCGAAGTAGCCTTCCGGGTTGACCCCTGGGTGGGTGAAGTCGCCCACCCCAGGGGATCCCCGGGGGCTTTCCCCCACCACCCTCGCCTGGGTCGGCCCCGCAACCCCGCGGATCCTGCGATCTTCACAGAAACGGGCTCCCTCCGGTGCTGGCATCCCCCTTGCTGTAGGCAGGGGTAGGTTCGCCGCTGCCTGGCTCGCGCCGGCGTGCGCAACCACCCTTCGCAAGGGGGGGAGTTTCAGGAGGAGGCCGCTCCGGAGGGGGAGCGGCCTCCTTCGCTTTTCGGGGGCTAGTTCCGGCGCCCGCCGAAGATGTTCAGGATCGACAGGAACAGGTTGATGAAGTTGAGGTAGAGCGAGAGCGCCCCGTTCACCGGGAGCGCCGCGATGCTCGACCCGGCCACCGCCATGCGGCGCAGCCGCTGGGTGTCGTAGGCGGTGAGCCCGGTGAAGACCACCACAGCGGCCGCGGAGATCACCCAGGAGACCATGCTGCTCTTCGTGAAGATGTTCACGACGCTCGCGATGACGACGCCGATGAGCCCCATGAAGAGGAACGCGGACCAGCTGGTGAGATCCCGCTTCGTCACCGTGCCGTAGATCGACATGGCGAGGAAGGTGCCCGCCGTCACCGCGAAGGCCGAGGCAACCGACGCGCCCGTGTAGGCGAGCAGGACCACCGAGATGGTGGCCCCGGTGAGGGCCGAGTAGAGGAGGAAGAGCGCGCCGGCCGTTCCCGCGGAGAGCTTGTTCACCGCCGCGGAGAGCGCGATGACGAGGCCGAACTGGGCGATGACGAGCCCCCAGAAGACCATCTTGTTGCCGAACACGACCTGGAGCACGGACGGCGTGGAGGCCACGTAGAAGGCCACCCCGGCCGTCACCAGGAGTCCGAGCGTCATCCAGCGGTAGACCGAGGCCATGAACCGGCGCTCCACGTCGGAGGCGCCCCGGACCGCGACCTGATAGTTCTCGTATGCGTTTGCCATGCGGCAATCTTAATCACGTCCGGCAGGAACGCCAGCACCCACCGGGTGCCGGGGCGGCGCACTAGGTGCCCGGAATCCCGAGGGTCTCCAGGACCGGGATGACGTCCTCGACCCGCTCCGCCCAGGCGCGCGGCCGGGCCAGGGCGAGCGCGGCCCGGCTGAAGGGGCCCCAGAGCGTGGCCACCGTGGCCACCCCGGCCGCGTTGCCGGCCTCGACGTCATGGGGCGAGTCGCCGACGAAGGCGGCGCCCTCTTCCGTCGCTCCCATGTGGCGGACGGCGTGCACCACCGGCGCCGGATCGGGCTTGTGCCGGAGCGTGGCCTCGAGCCCGACCACGAGCTCGAAGTGGCGGGCGAGGCCGAGGAAGTCGAGGGAGCGGCGCGCCGAGGGCTCGAGCTTGGAGGTGACGACCGCCATGCGCACCCCGCGCTGGCCGAGGCGCTCGAGCATGTCGGGAACGCCGGGGAAGGCGCGCACCATCTCGTCGTGGTGCGCCCACTGGTGCTCCTTGTAGCGCTCCTTCAGTCGCGCCACGTCGGCCTCGTCGACGGCCCAGCGGCGGATCATCCCGTCGAGCGGCGTGCCGACGAGGGCCACCCACTCCGCCACGGCGGGCGGGTGGGGATGGCCGTCGAAGGCGTGGCGCATCGACGCCACGATGAGCGGGATCGAGTCGATGAGCGTCCCGTCGAGGTCGAAGAGGACCACGCGGGGGAGCATCGACCCGATCCCGGGCCCGGGCTACAGGAGACCGGGCTTGCCGGCCTTGAAGCGGCTGAACTCGGTCGCGAGGATGTCGACGTGCTCCCGCTCCTCGGCGGCCAGCTCGCGGTAGAGCTGCTGCTCCACGGAACCGGGGGCGCACTGCTCGGCCTTCTCCCCGAAGAACTTCACCGCCCGCTGCTCGAAGGCGATGGCGATCCGGAAGAGGTTGCCCGGATCCTGCGGGTCGTTGGGGATGCCGGCGTACACGGCGGCGCGCTCGGTCCTGAACCCCTCCGAGGCCTGCGCCACGTCGACGTGGTAGCGGCTCGAGAGGGTGGCCATGTGCTCCTTCTCCATCTCGGCGAACTTGGCGAAGAGGGCCTGGAGCTGCGGGTCCTTGGCCTCGGCGGCCGCCCGCTTGTAGAAGGCCATGCCGCCCAGCTCGATCTCGAAGGCGGTGCGCACCGCCTCGAGCGCCTTGGCGTCGGCGATGGACCGGTCACCGAGCGGGGCGAGCTTGCCGCCACAGGCCGGGCACTGGCCGTACGGGAAGGCGAAGCCCTCGCTGACCTTGGCGCAGGAGTCGCAGCGCCACTGCAGCTTCGCGTCGGCGCAGCAGATGTACTCCTCGTCGCCCTCGATGGGCTGGCGGCACTTCGGACAGGTCTTGGAGGCGGTCACGGCGCTGGCTCCCTTCGCGGTGGGGACCTCGACGGCCCCCGCGGCGATCGTCTTCATGGGCACGAAGGCGTCGAGGTCGTCCTGGGTCACCGGCCACTTCTTCTTGTCGCCGGAGAGCCAGGTGGCGATGCCCTTGGCGGCGCGGCGGCCGGCGCCCATGGCCAGGATCACCGTTGCCCCGCCGGTGACGATGTCACCGCCGGCGAAGACGCCGGGGAGGGTGGTGGCCTGGGCGGCGTCGTCGGCGACCACGTTGCCCCACTTGTTGAGGCCCAGGCCGGGGGTGGCCTGCGTGATGATGGGGTTCGCCTTGGTCCCGAGGGCGTAGATGACGGTGTCGCACTCCAGGTCCTTGAACCGGCCGGTCGGGACGGGCTTGCGGCGCCCCTTCTCGTCGGGATCGCCGAGCTGCATCTCCTCGACCTTCATGCCGCGGACGTTGCCCTCGGCGTCGACGTAGATCTCGACCGGGGCGTGGAGGAAGAAGAAGTCGACCCCCTCCTCCTTGGCGTGCCGGATCTCCTCGATGCGTGCCGGGGCCTCGGCCTCGGTGCGCCGGTAGACGCAGCGGACCGTGGCGGCGCCGATGCGCTTCGAGACGCGCAGGCAGTCCATGGCGGTGTTGCCGGCGCCGATGACCACCACGCTCTGACCCACGTTCACGGGGGTGTCGAGGTAGGGGAACTTGTCGCCGCCCATGAGGTTCACGCGGGTGAGGAACTCGTTCGCCGAGTAGACCTGGCCGGCGAACTCGCCCGGGATACCGAGGAAGGTCGGCGCGCCGGCGCCCACGCCCAGGAAGACGGAGTCGTAGCCCTTCTCCTCCATGAGCTGCTGGACCGTGAAGGTCTTGCCGACGACCTTGTTGGTCTCGATCTTCACCCCCATGTCCTTCAGGCGGTTCACCTCGCGCTCGATGATGTCGCGGGGCAGGCGGAAGGAGGGGATCCCGTAGCGGAGCACGCCGCCCACCACGTGGAGGGCCTCGTACATCGTCACGTCGGCGCCGTAGCGAA
>JBAVCR010000164.1:0-6371 GCA_049586815.1 Anaeromyxobacteraceae bacterium | reverse complement strand
CCTCGGTGGCGAACGGCGGCGCCCGCGTCCTCGTGGCCTCCCGGTCGAACCAGACCATCTACCGCATGCAGATGGACGCCGCGGGCGGGCTCACCTGCACCGGCGACTGCGCGTACGTCCTGCCCATCCAGCAGCTCGATCCCTACGGCATCTCCATCGCCTGCAGCGCCCGCTCGGGCCAGCCCCGGGCCTTCGCCTTCGTCTCCCAGCTCCGCTCGGCCAACAACGTCGGCTTCCTGAACCGCGTGAACCTGCTCGACGAGAGCGAGGTCATCGCGCTCGTGCTCGGGGACAACTCGACGTACACGTCGATCTTCGACGACGTGCACGACCTCGTTTTCGTGAGCTCGTCGGTCTCGGCGAGCGCCCAGTTCCGCTGGTTCAATCCGCTCGTCACCCTCACCGACATCCAGGGCTTCGCCGTCCCCGACTACAGCGGGCCGTTCTTCTCGAACCTCGTGCCCGGTGCCGTGGCGCGGGACATGGCGCTCTCGAGCGACGGGTCGCTGCTCTACGTGGTCGTGCAGCTCTTCGACATCAACCTGGCCCTGCAGGGCATCTTCTTCACTCAGGGTGGCGCACTGGCCGTGTTCGACCTCACCCCGTCCACGTTCGGCGAGCCGCGCATGGCCCTCTACGGGCTCACCCGGACCTGCGTCGGCGCCGGCCAGATCGCGCGCCTGCCCTCCCGCCCGGGCAAGCCGGACCTCTTCGCCATCACCTGCGACCTCGAGGGCGCGCTCGCCATCTACGATTCCGACGCCCGGGCCGTGGTGCGCTACGTCGGCCAGAGCCCGACCACCGGCCTGCCGGAGCTCGGCCGGTTTCCCTTCGGCCTGGCCGTGGAGCCGATCGACCCCGCCCGGGCCACCGTCCAGCCGCCCGGCTCCCCCTACGAGACCTCTCCCTGCGGCCCGGGGCGCGACTGCCAGCGGATCTACGTGGGCTCCTTCCTCGACAACTGGGTCAACATCCTCGAGCTCGATCCCGACCAGCCGACCGCGGTCACGCTCGTGAAGCGCATCGGAGGCGGACCGTGAGGCGCGCCCTTGCACTCGCCGCCGTCGTCGCCGTCGCCGCGGGCTGTGGCAGCGGGGACCCGATCGTCCCGGCCGCGTTCCGCGGCCCCGTCTCGGTGGTCGCCTACGTGGGCAAGAACCCGGACGCGCCCGAGGCGGGGCTCATGCCGCTCCTCGCCGTGGCCACCTTCCGCGGCGACGAGCTGAAGCTCATCGACCCGGCCGAGAACAAGGCCATCCAGGGGCCGAACATCGCCTTTCCGCTCGCCGTGCCCACGCTGGCCCGGCCGGCCTACCTGGCCTCGGGATCGCTCGGCGACGGGATGGCCGATCTCCTCGTGGTGGCGGCCGCCGGGACCGAGATCCAGATCGTCGGCACCTGGCTCGACGGCACGGACGGGTTCGGCGTTGCCTCCACCTGGGACCTCGCGCCGGTGGTCGGACGCGGCGCGCAGATCCTCTCCATGGTCGTCACCGGCGTGCCGACGGGGCCGGCGGTCGGCACGCCTCCGGTGGCCCCCGTCGCGACCGGGCAGGCCTGGATCGTCCTCGGGATGTCCGACCCGAACGAGCTGACCCGGGGACAGCTCGTCGTCCTCGAGGTGCAGCGCGTGGACGGCGGGGAGGGCATCACGCTCTCCGGCGCCCCGGTCGTCCAGAGCCTCCCGTTCTCCCCCATGGACCTGGCGGCGGCGCCCGACCACGTCCGCCTCTACGCCGCGACGCTCGACCCCATCGAGCGCTCCGTTGGCGGCAACACCTTCGGGGTTGCCGAGTTCGACATGAGCGCCGGCGCGGCCGGCAGCTGGCCGGTTCGCGCCCTCGGCGCACGGGGGGCGGGGACCTTCGCGGTCGCCGCCGCCTTCGTGGGGGAGCGCTCGCAGCTCAACTTCTACACCTTCGATCCGCCCGCGCTCCGCGTCTACGCGGCGCTCGACGCCTCGGGCTGCGGCCCGGAGCGAGCCATCGACTGCGGCGTGGCCACATTCGACCCGGCGCTCGGCGGCCTGGCGAGCGACCCTGCGCCCCCGGGCCCCGCGGGCTGGCCCGTCGCGCCCCAGAGCTACCGGACGCCGCTCTTCGTCCCCAGCATCCCCATCGCGCTCGGCATCGCCATGCCCCCGGCCATCCCGGCGTCCGAGCCGCCCAGCACCGCGTTCGGATCCCAGGTGTGCTACTCCCCGGCGGAACCCGGGGTCCTCCTCCCGCTCTGCCCCAACGTGACCGAGGTCGCCGGCGCCCCGCCCTTCAACGGGATCGGAACGCCGCAGCGGTTCATGCTCCAGGCGCCGCCCACCGGCCAGCTCTGGACCAGCGTGGTCGGCATGGTCACCGCCATCGACGGCAACGCCTACATCCAGGACCTCGGACGCTTCGGCCCGGTGAACGCCGTGTCGATGCTGAACGACGACAACACCCGGACCCAGGCGAACGGCGCCACGGCGATCGGTCCCGCCGGACCCCTCGCGAACAGCGCGCTCTTCGGCTTCCCGGCCAACACGACGGCGCTGGGGCTCTGGCTCGACGTTCCCGCGCCTCCCAAGGTGGTCTTCGATCCGGCGGACATGGCCACGGCCATCGGCGTCTGGCCCGGATTCACCCGGGACGACCACTGGCTCGTGTCGTACCAGGGGGTGCTCCCCGGCCTGGCGCAGCGTCGCGCCGTCCTCGGGCTGAACGACGACGCGACCCTCTACCTCGCCATCCAGGACGCGGCCGTCGTCGCGCCCGACGGCGTCCTCCCCGCGACCTCCTACTGGGTGCCGGGAGCCTTCGTGCAGAGGCCCGAGATCGGCATCCACACGGTGGTGAAGGACGGGACCCCCGGCGACATCGGCCAGTTCCTGCTCGACGTCGACCCGTGTCCGTCGACCCGGCCCAACTGGATTCCCTCGGGGAGCACCACGCCCGTCTACGACCCGACCGTCCAGCCGCTGGCCCACGAGGCCGTGGTGTTCGACACGCTCGCTCCCGACCTGGCCCTCTATCCGGGCGGCGCGCTCAAGCTCGCCCCCGCGGCCGACGCCACGCTGGCCCAGGAGTACGCCTGCCTCGTGACCTGGTTCCAGAAGCCCGAGAACGCGGGCAAGGTGCTCACCATCTTCCGGAACAGCGTCACCCCGGTGGACTACGCGCGCGGCGCCTGGGTGCGGGCCGGGGAGCTCGTGCTCATCGGCGCCTCGGCCGGATACGCCGGCCGGCCCGCGCTCGACGTCGAGTACGACTTCGCCTGGAGCGAGGAGGACGGCCTCTCCGGCGAGGCGCTCGTGCTCGCGCGCAAGGCGCGCCGGTTCTACTACCCCTCCGCCTACCCGGATCGCGCCTACTCGAACTACCCGGGCATGGACGACCCCATGCAGCCCGGGCCGGCGCTCCGCTTCCGGGTCGGCCGGTACTGCCCGGCGAGCCGCGCCATCCCCGGCTGCGACCCCACCACCTCGCCCCCGGCCCGCGACACGGGCGTCGACTTCTTCACCGGCAGTGGCCTGTCCTCCATGCAGCGGCGCCCCACCGGGTCGTCGGGCGGGAACTGGGTCACGACCTTCGACCAGAGCCTCGTCCCGGGCCGGGAGTACATCGGGCGCGTGTTCTACGCGACCTTCGTCGGCGACGTGGTCATGATGGTCCCCCCCGGACTCGACGTGGGACAGTCCATCGTCCTGAAGTGACGCGAGGGGGCCCCAATGCCCACGCTCACGCTCATCGACGGTTCCGGGTTCGTCTTCCGGGCGTTCCACGCCATCCCGCACCTGTCGACGACGAAGGGCGTTCCCACGAACGCCGTCTACGGCTTCACGACCATGCTGCTGAAGGCGCTCCGGGAGCACGCGCCCACCCACGCCGCCCTGGTCCTCGACGCGAGCCGCAAGAGCTTCCGCACCGAGCTCGACCCGGCCTACAAGGCCAACCGGCCCGAGGCCCCCGAGGAGCTGGTGCGGCAGTTCCCGCTCATCCGCGAGGTGGCGCGGGCCCTCGACGTCCCGGTCATCGAGGAGGCGGGGGTCGAGGCCGACGACGTCATCGCCACGCTGGCGCGGCGCGCCCGCGCGGAGGGGTTCGACGTCGTCATCGTCACCGGCGACAAGGACTTCGCCCAGCTGGTCGGGGACGGGATCGAGCTCTACGACCCCATGGCCGAGGCCGCCGGGAGGGGCGGGTGGACGCGGCCGCCCGAGGTCGAGAAGAAGCTCGGCGTGCGCCCGGACCAGGTGGTCGAGCTCATGGCCCTCACCGGGGACAAGGTCGACAACGTGCCCGGGGTTCCCGGCGTGGGGGAGGTGACCGCCTCCGCCCTCGTCCGCCACTTCGGATCGATCGAGGCCATGCTGGCCCGGCCCGGCGAGATCCCGCAGGCGGTGAGCCGCGGGGGCGCGAAGCTCCAGGAGAAGGTCGTGGCGAACGCCGACCGGATCCGGTTGAACCGCGTGCTCGTCACCCTGAAGGAGGACGTGCCCGTCGCCGAGAGGCCGGCGGACCTGGCCCGGAGGCCGGTCGACGTCGAGCGGGCCCGGGCGCTCTTCACGGAGCTCGAGTTCGGGAGGCTGCTGCGCGACCTGCCCGCGCCGGCTCCGGCGCCGCCCACGGGGGAGGCCACCCAGGTGGTCACGACGCGGGCGGCCCTCGACGCGGCCGTCGCCGCCGTTCGCCAGGATGGGCGGGTGGGGCTGCGCGCCGCGTTCTCGTCCCCGTCTCCCCGGAGCGTCCCGCCGGCTGGCCTGGCCTTCGCGGCGGGCGGCAGGTCCTTCTACGTTCCCATCGGCCACCGCTACCTCGGTGCGCCCGCACCGCTCCGGGTCCCCGAGGTCGCCGCGGCCCTCCGTCCGCTCCTCGACGACCCCGCGGTCGAGGTCCACACCCACGACCTGAAGTCGGAGATCCACGCGCTGCGCCACCTCGGCCTCCCGGCGCCGTCGCGCGGGATCGACACAGAGGTCGCGAGCCGGATCCTGCTCACCTCCCGGCGGGAGCACGGTCTCGCCGACGTGGCCCGGGAGCGGGTCGGCGTCGAGCTCCCCCCGGCCCCGGCCGACGCGGGGAAGGGCGGCGGCGATCCGGCCACCTTCCCGGTCGAGGAGACGGCGGCCCACGCCGGCGCCGCGGCCGGCGTGCTCCCTGCGCTCGCCGCGGCGCTCGTCCGGGCCCTCGGCGACGAGGGGCTCTCCCGCGTCCACGAGGAGGTGGAGCGGCCGCTCGTCCCGGTGCTCGCCGCCATGGAGGAGGTGGGCGTCGCGGTGGACGCCGCCGCCATGGGCGCGATGAGCACCGAGTTCGGCGCCGCAATGAAGGACCTGGAGGCCCGCATCCACGCGGCCGCCGGCAGGGCCTTCAACGTCGCCTCCACCCGGGAGCTCGGCCAGGTGCTCTTCGGTGAGCTCGGGCTGCCGGTGGTGAAGCGGCTCAAGACCGGCCCGTCCACCGACCAGGACGTGCTCGAGAAGCTCGCCGAGGAGCACCCCCTGCCCCGGCTCGTGCTCGAGCACCGCTCGCTCGCCAAGCTGAAGGGCACCTACGTGGACGCCCTTCCGCTGCTCGTCGACCCGGTGGACCACCGCATCCACACCACCTTCAACCAGTTCGGCGCCGCCACGGGACGGCTCTCCTCGCAGGACCCGAACCTCCAGAACATCCCGGTGCGCACCGAGCTGTCGCGCAGGATCCGGGCCGCCTTCGTGGCCCCGCCGGGAAGGCTCCTCGTCTCCGCGGACTACTCCCAGATCGAGCTGCGGATCCTGGCCCACTACGCCGAGGACCCCTCGCTCCTCGACGCCTTCCTGCGGCGGGAGGACGTCCACTCCCGCACCGCGGCGGAGACCTTCGGCGTGCCGGCCTCGGAGGTCTCGCCCGAGGAGCGGCGGGTCGCCAAGGTGCTCAACTTCGGCATCGCCTACGGCCTCTCCGCCTTCGGCCTCGCCCAGCGCCTCGACATGCCGCCGGCCGAGGCCCAGGCCATCATCGACCGCTACTTCGCCCGCTATGCCGGGGTGAAGCGCTGGCTCGACGCGACGGTGGCCGCGGCCCGGGAGTCGGGGGAGGTCCGGACCCTCTGGGGCCGGCGCCGCGAGCTTCCCGAGATCCGCTCCCGGAACCCCGGTCTCCGCCAGGCGGCGGAGCGCATGGCGGTGAACACGCCCATCCAGGGCACCGCGGCCGACATCGTGAAGCTCGCCATGCTGCGGGTGGACCGGGCGCTCGTGCAGGCGGGAATCGCCGCGCGGATGATCCTGCAGGTCCACGACGAGCTCGTGCTCGAGGTCGCCGAGGCCGAGGCCGGTGCGGCGGAGGCCCTGCTCCGCGAGGCCATGGAGGGCGCGGCGACCCTGCGGGTGCCGCTCGACGTCGAGGTGGGGAAGG
>JBAVCR010000163.1:0-4342 GCA_049586815.1 Anaeromyxobacteraceae bacterium | reverse complement strand
GTCGAGCCCGCCGCAGCCTCCCACCGCCAGCCGGCAGCGCCGGCGGAGGTCCTGGAGCCGCCGCTCCCGCTCGTGCCGGCAGATCCAGGCCACCTCGGCGGCCAGGATCCCCTCGTCGCGACAGAGGACGAGACGCATGCGGGGGTCGTCGTCGCAGAGCCGGAGCACCTCCCGGGCCAGCGAGCCGTGCCGGAAGACGAGCTTCGCCGCGACGGCCTCGGGGATCGCGTGGCGGGTGGCGAGCTCCGCCGGCGAGGGAACCTCGTCCCCCCCGGGCAGCGGGACCTCGTGGGTGCGGCAGGCGGGCACGCCCCTGCCCAGGATCGCCACCACCCGGTCGGTGACCTCCTCGGCCTGGGCCCGGTAGCTCGCGAGCTTCCCTCCCACGAAGGAGAGGAGGCCGGCCCGTCCCTCGGAGGAATGCTCGTAGATCCGGTGGTCGCGCGAGAGGTCGTCCTCCTCGACGCCGTACTCGAAGAGCGTGGTGCGCACGCCCCACCAGGCCCGCGTGATGCGCGCCTGCCGGATCGACGGGAGCAGGGAGGCGGCGCCGTCGACGAGGTAGTCGACCTCGTCGGCGGTGGCGTCGAGGTCGTCGGGATCGCCGAAGAAGTCGTCGTCGGTGGTGCCGATGACCGACTCGGTCTCGTGCGGCATGACGAACATCTGCCGGCCGTCCACGGCGGTGCAGATGATCCCGTAGTTGCCGTGGCGGCGGTCGAGGGAGAGGTGGACCCCCTTGCCCGGCCGCATGGGGACATGGAACCCGTTCGAGCGGCCGAACCGCGGCGACCAGCCGCCGGTCGCGTTCACCACCACGCGGGCACGGGCCACCCCGTGCTCGCCGGTGACGGCGTCGCGGAAGCGGACGGCGCCGACCCGCCCCCCCTCGGCCTCGATGGCGGTGGCCTCGGTCCAGGTGCGCACCTGGGCCCCGTGGGCCTCGGCCGCGAGGGCGTTCAGGAGGCAGAGCCGCTGACCGTCGATGCCCCATTCGTCGAGCGTGACCGCGCCGTGGAGCCCGGGGCGGAGCCCCGGCTCGATCCGGTAGAGCTCCTCCGGCGAGAGGCGCACCGAGGGCTTGCCCCCCTTGAGCGGCTGGAAGAGGTCGTAGGTGCCGACGTAGACCTCGGTGGCGTACCAGGCCACCCGGTCGAGGAGCCGCGCCCGCTCCCGGTGGTCGGCGAACGGGAGGAGGAAGGGGATGCGGAAGGTGAGGTGCGGGGCGATGCGCCGGATGTAGCCGGCATCGCGGGAGGCGAGGGCCGTGACGGCGCGATCGCTCGTCATGTAGCGGATGCCGCCGTGGATCATGCCGGAGCTGGCGCCGGAGGCCCCGCTCGCCAGGTCCTGCTTCTCGAGGAGCAGGACCGAGAGCCCGCGCATCGCGCAGTCGCGGGCCACGCCGGCGCCGTTCACGCCGCCCCCGAGGACGACGACGTCGTGGACGTCCTGGCCGGCCGGTCCCGCCATCGGGCCGCGCTACTTGCCCTGCTCGGCGGTGCTCTTCACGTACAGCTCGCGCAGCTGCTTCGCGTCGGCGTCGCCCGGCGCGCCGGTCATCAGATCCGTGCCCTTCTGGGTCTTCGGCCAGGCCACCACGTCGCGCAGCGACTCCGCGCCGGTGAGCAGCATGACGAGCCGGTCCATGCCGAGCGCGATGCCGCCGTGGGGCGGCGCGCCCATCTTGAGGGCGTCGAGGAGGAACCCGAACTTGCTGCGGGCGTCCTCGTCGGAGATGCCCATGGCGCGGAAGACCCGGGCCTGGACCTCCGGGTCGTGGAGGCGGATGGAGCCGCCGCCGATCTCGAAGCCGTTCAGCACGAGGTCGTAGCGCCAGCAGTAGACCTTGCCCGGGTCGGTCTCGAGGAAGGGCAGGTCCTGGTCGCGCGGGCGCGTGAAGGCGTGGTGCGCGGCGGCCCAGGTGCCGGCCTCCTCGTCGTACTCGAAGAGGGGCGGATCGACGACCCAGAGGAAGTTCCAGTTCCCGCCCGAGCCGTACTCCGGGATGAGCCCCATCTTCTTGGCCAGGTGCACGCGCAGGTTGGCCATCACGGTGTGCACCGTGGAGGGCTTGCCGAACTGGAAGAGGAGCAGGTCACCGGGCTGGGCGCCGGTCGCCGCGTTCACGGCGAGGCGCATCTCGGCGGTGATGGTCTTCGCGAAGGGCGACTGGGTCCACTCGCCCCCCTCCCCCACCTTGGCGCGGGCGAGCCCCTTCGAGCCCATGCCCTTCACGTACTCCTCGAGCTTGTCGATCTCGGTGCGCGAGAAGTTGGCCGAGGCCGGCACCTTCATGGCCTTCACGATGCCGCCGGCGGCGACCGCCTCCTGGAGGAGCGGCACCCCGCCGCCGCCGTGCTGGCGGACGAGCTCGGTGAGGACCACGTGCTCCATGCCGAAGCGCAGGTCGGGCTTGTCGTTGCCGTACCTCGCCATCGACTCGTCGAAGGGCATGCGGCGGAAGGGGCGCGGGATCTCCACCCCGAGCACCTCCTTCCAGAGCTTCACCACGAGCCCCTCGATGGCGTCGAAGACGTCGTTCTGCTCGACGAAGCTCATCTCCACGTCGATCTGGGTGAACTCGGGCTGGCGGTCGAGGCGCAGGTCCTCGTCGCGGAAGCAGCGGACGATCTGGAAGTACCGGTCGAACCCGGCGATCATGTAGAGCTGCTTGAAGAGCTGCGGGCTCTCGGCGAGGGCGTAGAACTTGCCGGCGTTGAGGCGGCTGGGGACGAGGAAGTTGCGGGCCCCGCCCGGCGTGTACTTCACCATGAAGGGGGTCTCGAGCTCGAGGAAGCCACCCTCCGTGAAGTAGCTGCGGGTGAGGTGGTTCACCCGGGCCCGGGTCATGAGGGTCCTCTGGAGCGGCGCGCGGCGCAGGTCGAGGTAGCGGTACTGGAGCCGCTTCTCCTCGGCGGTGTCGATCTGGTCCTCGATGGGGAACGGCGTCGACTCGCAGCGGTTGAAGATCTCGACGTCCGTGCCGTGGACCTCGATCTCGCCGGTGCGGAGGCGCGGGTTCACGTTCGTCCCGCGCGAGACCACCTTGCCGCGGATGCCGACGCAGTACTCGAGGCGGAGCTTCTCCGCGACCTCGTGGACCTCGGGCCGGACGTCCTCCTCGAACACCACCTGGGTCACCCCGGCGCGGTCGCGCAGGTCGATGAAGACCGCGCCGCCGTGGTCGCGCCGGTTGTTGACCCAGCCGAAGAGGACCACCTCCTTGCCGATGTCGTCCTTCGTCAGCTGGCCACAGTCGTGGGTGCGCTTCAGCTCGGAGATGAAACGGGGCACGCGTGCCTCCCGGCGAGATCCTTGAGGAACCTTGCTCGGTAACACCGCCGGACGCGGCGCGTCAAGGCGCGAATCACCCCGCTCCGGCGCCCGGTGGGGGAGCCCGGAGATCCCGGACGCGGAGCTGGAGCCGGCGCATGCCGTCCCAGTCGTCGAAGCCCAGCGACACCGCCGCCTCCACCGGCCCCGAGCAGAGGGGAAGCCGGTCCCCCATCTGGAAGGCGATGGCGTCGCGGTCGGCGAGCACGATTTTCAGATGGGCCCCCCCGGCGCCCACCTGGCGCGCGCGGGACGGTCGGCCGCGGACGCCGAAGACGGGCTCCGGGTTCCCGGCTCCGAAGGGGGCGAGCCTCTCCAGATCGAGGGCCGCCCGCTCGTCGAGCTCCTCGGGGGCGATCCAGCACTCGATGCGGGTGTGGGGCACGAGGTCCTCGTCGGAGAGCGCGCCGGCGGCGTGGCGCTCGAAGGCCTCCCGGAAGGCCGGGATGGCGTCGGGGGCGATGGTGACCCCGGCGGCGTGGCGGTGCCCGCCGAAGCGAAGGAGGTTTCCCGCGCAGGCGGCGAGCGCGTCGTGCAGGTGGAAGGCGGCGATGCTGCGCCCGCTCCCCTTCCCCACACCGTCGGTCACTCCCACGAGGACGGCCGGGCGGTGGAAGCGCTCGACGACCCGCGAGGCCACGATGCCCACCACGCCGGGGTGCCATCCGGGACGGGAGAGGACGAGCCCGCGGGCCCCCGCGGCGACCCGCTCCGCGGCGTCCGCGAGGGCCTCCTCGAGGATCTGGCGCTCGATCTCCTGCCGGGCCCGGTTCTCCCGGTCGAGCTCCTCGGCGAGCGCGTCGGCCGCGGCCGGATCGGCCGTGGACAGGAGCCGCACGCCTCGCCCGGCGTCGTCGAGCCGGCCCGCGGCGTTGATGCGGGGCGCGAGCCGGAACCCGACCTGCGTCGCGCTGACCTCACCGGTGGCGACACCGGCCACGCGGAGGAGGGACCGGACCCCTGGGCGACGCGCCTTCCCGATCTCGGCGAGGCCGAAGCGCACGAG
>JBAVCR010000162.1:0-4763 GCA_049586815.1 Anaeromyxobacteraceae bacterium | reverse complement strand
CCCTCGCGCCGGGCCACCATGGCCATGGGGAGCACGCCCCGGATCGGCCGGACCTCGCCGGAGAGGGAGAGCTCGCCCGCCACGTGAAGCCCGTCGAGCGGGCGCGGCGGCACGAGCCCGCAGGCGGCGAGCAGCGCGAGCGCGATGGGCAGGTCGAACGCCGTGCCCTCCTTGCGGAGGTCGGCCGGGGCCAGGTTGACGGTGATCCGCTTCGAGGGAAGCTTGAGGCCGAGGTTGCGGACGGCCGCGCCCACCCGGACGAGCGCCTCCTGCACCGCCCCGCCGGCGAGCCCCACCACGAGCGAGCGGGGGAACCCCCCGGCCGCGTCGACCTCGACGTCGACGGGGATGGCGCTGACGCCGAGGAGCGCGGAGGAGCGGACGCGGACGAACATCGGCCGCGGACACGAGCATGACTCGTGCCGCGGCCGGAGGTGCGTCGCGACGGAGGAAAGGCGCCGGGGCGGGTCCGCGCGGCGGACCAGCGGTCCCGGCTCCGGCCGCTACTTCATCTTCTTCAGGCGGTCGGCCGCGTCGGCCTGGTACGACTTCGCCACCGGATCGGTGACGCCCTTCAGCGCCACGAGCGTCTGCAGCGTCTTCTTCGCCTCGGCGGTCTTCTTGGCGTCGACCTGGGTCTTCGCCGCCGAGTAGAGGATGCGGGCGGTGGTGTTCGCGTCCTCGGCGCCGCAGACCGGGTCGTTCGCGAAGCGCAGGTAGGTGTTCGCCGCCTCGACCGGCTTCTTCGTCTCCTGGTAGGCCACCCCCAGGTTCTGGAGCGCGAGGCAGCGCTGCGGGGCCTCGGGCCAGCGGCGCAGGAACTCCTCGTTGTACTTCACCGAGGCGGGGTAGTCGCGCGCGGCGGCCAGGTTGGCGCCGAGCATGAGCGTGGCGGTCTGGGTCACCTTGGCGTCGGGGTAGGCGGCCACGAGCGACTCGCGGATCGCGATGGCCTTCTTCGGCTCCGCCGCCTTGTCGAAGGCGATGGCCGCGTTGAAGAGGGCGTTCGGCGCGTCGGGGCTCGCCTTGTTCTCGAGGGCGAACTTCTCGAAGAGGGCGCCGGCCTGCTTGTAGGCCGCCGGCCCGTCCGCCTTGGCCATGATGGCGGCCGCGTTGTTGTAGTCGCTGCCCTTCGAGCCCTCGCGCAGCTCGGTGGCGAGGCGGGCGAGCGTGGCCGCGTCCTTCTTCGCCTCGTCGCTCGCCCCGGGGGCGGCGGCGGCCTCGGCGGCCTTCTTCGCCGCGGCGCTGACCGCCGGCTCGATCTTCGTGACGGCGGCCTCGAGCCCCTGGGTGTTCTTCAGGATCTTGAAGCTGTCGAGGTAGTACGGGATGGCCGTCTCGAGGAGGTCGGCGCGGCCCGGGTGCTGCTCGATGATGGCGCCGAAGCGCTTCTGGGCGTCCTCGATGTTGTCGTAGCCGAACTCGACCTGGGCGGCGATGAGCTGGAGCTGGCCGAGGTCGGCGCCTCCCTGGCTCTTGCGCTCCTCGGCGGTGAGCTTGCTCGTGGGGTCGGCCTCCCAGTTCTTCGCGTAGATGTCGGCGTTCTCGACGAACATCTTCCAGGACCGGTCGGGCATGCGGGGCTGGTGTGCCGCGCCGCCGCGGGCGGTCGAGGGCTGGAGCTTCAGCTGCGGGATCTTGCCCGCCTTCATCTCCTGGACGGCGAGCATCTGCCAGGCGCCGGAGGCGTAGCGCGCCCCGATGGCCTTCGAGACCGGGAGGGCCTTCGGGTCCTGCACGATGCGCTGCGCGGCCTCGGCGGCGGCCTCCCACTCCTTCGAGTTCAGGTAGCGCTCGGCGGCCATGCGCAGGAAGACGATGCGCAGGCGGTGGCTCGAGTACTTGTTCACGAAGCTGATGAGGTTGTCGGCGGCGATCTTGTCCTCGGCGGCGGCCGAGTCGATCTTGCCCGACAGCCGGTCGCGCATGGCCCGGTCGATGTGGACGTAGGCGTCCCGGAGGAGCGCGATCTCGGTGGCGTCGCTGTTGATCTTGCTGTCGCGGGCGTCCTCGGGGGAGGAGGGCTCCCGCCAGTCGGCCTGGGCGAAGACGAGGCTCTGTTCCTGGGCGGAGGCCGCGGCGGGCAGGGTGACGGCGGCGATCGCGACGGCGGCGGCAAAGGCGCGGAAATCCATGGTGTCCCCTTTTCTGGCGGAGCGGTCGTACCTCTAGACGCGCCCCAGGGCAAGCCCTTCACGGCCCCGCCGGGGCGTCCCGGACCCGAGGCGCCCTACCCGCCCCGCTTGAGATCGGTGAGCACGAGCTTCGCCACCGCCTTCAGCGTGTCGAAGACGCCCACGCCGGTGGGGGCGACGGCCTGGTACTCCGGCACGCCGCGCGGGTTGAGCAGGCGGTGCAGCTCGTCGACGCTCGCGACGTTCGGCAGGTCGCGCTTGTTGTACTGGACCACGTACGGGATGCGGCTCAGGTCGTACCCCTGCTCGGCCAGGTTCACCCGCAGGTTCTCCACCGACTCGAGGTTGGCCTCCATGCGCTCGATCTGGCTGTCGGCGACGAAGACCACCCCGTCGACCCCCTTCAGGATGAGCTTGCGGGAGGCGTCGTAGAAGACCTGGCCCGGCACCGTGTAGAGGTGGAAGCGGGTCTTGAAGCCGCGGATCTCGCCGAGCGAGAGCGGCAGGAAGTCGAAGAAGAGGGTGCGCTCGGTCTCCGTGGCGAGGCTGATCATCTTGCCCTTCGCCTCGGGCGAGGTGCGCGCGTAGACGTACTGCAAGTTCGTCGTCTTCCCGCAGAGGCCGGGACCGTAATAGACGATCTTGCAGTTGATCTCGCGCGAGCTGTAGTTGATGAAGCTCATGTCCTAGGCGCTGAACAGGTTCTCGATGTCGTCGTCGGTGATCTCGGCGAACGGGCTCTGCGCCCCGGGACCGGCCTGGCGTCGCGACAGCTGCTCGAAGACCCGCGCCAGCTCGTCGCTGGCCTTCTTCACCCGGAGCCGCACGAGGCCGAGCGAGCTCTTCGCGTCGAAGATCACCACGAGGACCACCCGGCCCCCCACGATGGACATGTGGAGCGACTCGCGCTCCCCCTCGTGGAACTGGCTCGGGAACTCCCGCTCCCCGATGAGCTTGGCGAGGCCGCCCATGGCGGCGACGTTGCCGGCGGTCAGCGAGGCGAGCGAGGTGGTGTCGATCTCCCTCGACTGGCCGGCCGCGGCGATGAGCTGCCCGTTCTTGTCGACGAGGAAGACCACCTTCGCGCTGGCGTCGCGCGTCAGGCGTTCGCAGATCCCGGAGATCTTCCGGAACTCCTCCTCGTACATCACCAGGCCCGGATTCATGCCCCTCTCCGCAGCGATTGACCTATCCACCGGCGATAGCAGGGATCCCGGGGGCGATCAATGGCGCTGGCCGATATCGGGGTGCAAGCTACAGCTCCCGCCGCCCGGCCATGGCCCGTGCCAGCGTGACCTGATCGGCGAACTCGAGGTCGCCGCCCATGGGCAGCCCCTGCGCGATGCGGCTCACCTTGATGCCGAGGGGCTTGAGGAGCCGGGCCAGGTACAGCGCCGTCGCCTCCCCCTCCACGTCCGGGTTGGTGGCGATGACCACCTCCTCGACCGGCTGCCCCTCGAGCCGGAGGAGCAGCTCGCGGATCTTGAGGTCGGACGGCCCCACCCCGTCGAGCGGGGAGAGGGCGCCGTGCAGCACGTGGTACTGGCCGCGGAACTCGTGGGTGCGCTCGATGGCCACGAGGTCGGGGACGCCCTCGACCACGCAGAGCAGCCGCGCGTCGCGCCGCGCGTCGGCGCAGATGGCGCAGGGGTCCTTGTCGGTGAGGGTCTGGCAGGTGGAGCAGCAGCGGACGTCGCGGACCACGCCGACCACCGCGGCGGCGAGCGCCTCCGCGTAGGCGGGACCGGCCTCGAGCACGTGGAAGGCGAGGCGCTGGGCGGTCTTCTCGCCGATGCCCGGCAGGCGGGAGAGCTCCTTCACCAGCCGGGCGATGGGGTCGGCGACGGCCATGTGGGCCTAGACGCCCAGGCCGGGGATGCGCAGCCCGCCGGTGGCCTTCTCCATGGTCTCGTCGGAGAGCTTGCGCGCCTTCTCGAGGGCCGCGTTCACGGCGGCGGCGACGAGGTCCTCGAGCATCTCCTTGCTCCCGGGCTCGAGCAGCTTGGGATCGATGGTGAGGCGCCGGACGTCGAAGCGGCCGTTCATCTTCACCTGCACGAGCCCGCCACCGGCGTCGGCCTCCACCTCGAGCTCGACGAGCTTCTCCTTCGCCTGCTCCACCGCCTTCTCGATCTTCTTCGCCTGCCGCATGAGGAACTGGATGTCCATGCCGTCTCCCGGGCGCTCTCGCCCTACAGCTCGTCGGTGCCGTCGATCTCGGCGTCGAGCAGCTTCGCCGCCTGCTGGATGTTGGGGTGGGTCCGCGCCTCGTCCTTCACCTGGACCGTGCGCGCCTCCCGCGCGGCGCGCTCCACCGCGGCGATGGGGGCGGCGGCCTCGGTGGCGGCGGCCGCCGGGCCGATCTCGATGGCCAGCTTCACCTGGCGTCCGAGGAAGGACGAGAAGGCCTTCTCGACCGCGCCCCGCTTGCGCTCCACGAGGTCGGGGTACTTCGTCCCGGCGGCGAAGCGGATGCGCACCTCGGGCGACCCGAGCGTGACGAGCGTGGCGTGCTTCATGGCGGCGCCGAGGGAGGGGCTCTCCGCCTCCACCTCGGCCACGGCGGCGCGCCAGCGCTCGGCCATGGGCTGCGCGTCGGGGTCCGCGGGGGAGGCCGCGGCCGGCGCC
>JBAVCR010000161.1:0-3746 GCA_049586815.1 Anaeromyxobacteraceae bacterium | reverse complement strand
CCAGGTGCGGGGCGCGGAAGAGCCAGCCCTCCGGGGCGGGCCGCTTCCCCCGCTGGATGCCGGTGAGCACCTCGTAGACGCGCCGGGTGTGGGGGCCGATGCGGCCGTCCCCGACCCGGAGCTCGGTGCCGTCGTCGAAGACGTAGGACCCGACCGAGGAGACGACCGCCGCGGTCCCGAAGCCTCCGGCCTCGGTGACCTTTCCGGAGCGCACGTCGTCGAGGAACTCCTCCACCGGGATGCGGGCCTGGCTCGCCCGGACGCCGAGCTCGCGTTCGCCCAGCTCCAGCACCGACTCCGAGGTGATGGAGCGGAGGATGGTCTCGGTGAAGGTGGGGATGACGAGCTCGCCCGCGCGGGAGACGTGGAAGTGGTTCATGGCCCCCGCCTCCTCGACCCAGGTGTTCGTCACGTCGAGGAAGAGCACCTGGCTCGCGTGGCGCTCGTGCGCGACGTGGCCGGGCATGAGCGACGCGGCGTAGTTGCCTCCGGTCTTGAACGCGCCCGTGCCCCCCGGGGCGGCCCGGTGGAAGCGGCGGGTGACGAGGAGCTTCACCGGCTCGCGGAAGCCGGCCGGGTAGTAGGGACCGCTCGGCGAGAGGAAGACGCAGAAGGTGTAGGTCGAGCTCGGCTTCACGCCGAGGGAGTCCTGGGTCCCGAAGACGAAGGGGCGGATGTAGAGCGACGCCCCCTCCTGGTGCGGGGCCCAGAGGCGGTCGACGTCCAGGAGGGCGAGCACCGCCTGCACCTGGTCGTCCTCCGGGATGGGCGGGATGAGCACGCCGGCGCCGGAGCGGTTCAGGCGGGCCGCGTTCTTGTCGACGCGGAAGGCGTGGATCTCGCCGTCGTCGTGCAGGAAGGCCTTCGCCCCCTCGAAGATCTCCTGGGCGTAGTGGAGCACCACCGCGCCCGGCGCGAGCGAGAGCGGACCGTAGGGGACGATGCGCGGGTCGACCCAGCGCCCCTCCTCGTAGTCCATGAGGAACATGTGGTCGGTCCGCAGCTGCCCGAAGGGGAGCGGAGCGTCGGGGCGGAAGGGCTTCTGGCGGCGGGCGGCGCGTGGCTTCAGGTCGTAGCGGATGTCCATGGGGGCCTCCCGGCGGAACCCATCCATAACGGCGCCGCGCCGGGAAGGGAAGCCCCCGGGAGGCGTCGTCGCCGGCTCGCCCCCGTCAGTCGGAGACGACCTGGACGAAGGCCTCGCGCACGGCCTCGGTGACCCGCGTGTACTCGGCGACGAGGCGGGCCCCGGGGTCCTCCCCGTGGTAGCCGAGCCGGCGCGCCAGCTGGGCGAGCGCGTGGCCCCCCTGCGGCAGGTAGTCGATCCCGTAGTCGTGGACGATGCGCATCCGGGTGGCCAGCCGGCGGTGGAACTCGTAGCCCTGGGTGAGGGCCGCGAAGGTCGCGTCGGTGAGCAGGCCGGCCTCGCGGAGCCGGCGCAGGGCAACCGGCGTCGAGGGGGAGCGGATCGCGGGGTGCTCGTGCCCGTGGGCGAGCTGGAGGTACTGGACGGCGAACTCGACGTCGACGATCCCGCCGCGCCCCACCTTGGGGTTCTTCCCCCTGGCGGCCTCCTTGCCGATCTCGCTCTCCATGCGGTCGCGCATGCGCCGGACCTCGGCGGCGAGGGCGGCCCGGTCGGGTGCGGAGCCGAAGAGCACCGGGTCGAGGACGTCGCGCCGGACCCGGTCGTGGAGCCCCTCGTCGCCGGCGGCGAAGCGGGCCCGGAGCAGCGCCTGCCGCTCCCAGAGCTGGCTGCGGGTCTGCGGCGAGTCGGTCCCGCCCCGGTGGTAGCGCGCGAAGCCCTGGTCGCTCGTCACCAGGGCGCCCTGGTTCCCGCTGGGTCGGAGCCGCGTGTCGATCTTGTAGAGGAGCCCCTCGCGGAGCGGCATCTGCAGGAAGGAGAGGAACCGCTCGGCGAGCCGGGCGTAGAGGATGTGGGCCGGCGTCTGGCCCGGGGCGTCGACCGCGCCGGGCTCGGTGGCCGGGTAGAGGAAGATGAGGTCGAGGTCGGAGTGGTAGCCGAGCTCGCGCCCCCCGAGCTTGCCGAGCGCCATGACGGTGAGCCGCCCCGGCGGCATGCGCCCCTTGGCGCGGGCCTCCTCCTCGGCGAGGTCGAGGGCCGCCGCCAGGAGCGCCTCGGCGAGGGCCGTGAGCTGCTCCGCCACGCTGCCGAGGTGGATGCTCCCGGCGATGTCGTGCATGGCGATGCGCAGGACCTCCTCGTTCTTGTAGCGGCGCAGCTCGCCGAGCTTCCGCTCCATGGCCTCGTCGATCTGCGTCCCGGGCGGGACGGTGGCGAGCCGGTCGGCGATCTCGGCGCGGAACGCCGCGAGGTCCTTCTCCAGCACCACCTGGTCGTCGCGGAGGAGCTGGTCGACGAGCTCCGGGTGCCGGAGGAAGCGCTTGGAGAGGAAGTCGGAGGTGCCGAAGAGGGAGACGAGCTGGCGGGCGACGCGCGGCGAGTCGCGGAGCAGCCGGAAGTAGGGCTCGGGCGACTGGAGGGCCGCGGCGAACTCGGAGAGGTGGGCGATGGCCTGGTCGGGGTCGGGCGTGGCCACCACCTCGGCGAGCAGCGCCACGGCCGCGGCGGGATCTCCCATGCGGGAGAACGGGGTGGAGCGGCGCGCCAGGGCGTCGAGCGCGGCCAGGGTCGGCTCGGGGCTGCCGAAGCCGCGCCGGATCGCGATCTCGACGCGCCGGGCGTGCTCGACCTGCTGGTCGGCGAGCAGCGCCAGCTCCGGGTCGAGGGGGGCGGTGCCGGCCGTCGAGCCGAGGAGGCCGGAGAAGAGGGCCGCCACCCGCTCCCGGTGCCCGGCCAGCGCCGCCTCGAACCGGTCCACGTCGGCGTACCCCATCGAGCGGGCCAGCCCGAGCCTCTCCTCGGGGGGCGGCAGGCGGTGGGTCTGCCTCCCGTCCACCATCTGCACCCGGTGCTCGGCGCGCCGCAGGAAGAGGTAGGCGTCGGAGATGGCGTCGCGGTCGCGGGCCTGGACGATGCCGGCGAAGAGGAGGCGGTCGAGGGCGCGGAGCACGGCCCGCTCCCGGATGCCCGGATCGCGGAGCTTCCCGCCGTGCAGGAGCTGGAGGGCGGAGACGAAGAACTCGGCCTCGCGGATCCCCCCCTTGCCGAGCTTGAGGTCGTCCTTGCCCTCGGCGCCCGCCCGGGCGTCGATGCGCGCCTTCATGGCCTGGATCTCCTCGATGATCCCGAGGTCGAGCGAGCGGCGCCAGACGAACGGCTCGAGCTGGGCGAGCAGCTCCTCGCCCACGGAGAGGTCGCCCGCGCCGGCGCGCGCCTTCACGAGCGCGTTGCGCTCCCAGGAGCGGCCGAACGACTGGTAGTAGAGCTCGGCGGCCCGGATGCTGTTCACGATGGGCCCGCTGCGGCCGTCCGGGCGCAGGTTCAGGTCCACCCGGAAGACCATCCCGTCCTCGGTGACGCGGGAGAGGCTCTCGGTGACGAGCTCCGCCAGCCGGGCGTAGTAGGCGAAGTGGGTGAGCGGCCGGTCGCCGGTGGTGGTCCCATCGGCCCGGTACACGTAGATGAGGTCGACGTCCGAGGAGAAGTTGAGCTCGCGGGCGCCGAGCTTCCCCATGGCGAGCGCGCAGAAGCCGGCCCCGTAGGGCGCGTCCTCGAGGCCCGCCGGGGCGCCGTGCCGGGCGCGCAGGCGCCGGTCGTGGAAGGTGATGGCGACGTGGAGGGTGGCGGTGGCGACGGACGCGAGGGCCCCGGTGACCTCGTC
>JBAVCR010000160.1:0-4945 GCA_049586815.1 Anaeromyxobacteraceae bacterium | reverse complement strand
TCCACACCGCGTGGAGGCGGCCGCGCACGACCAGGTCCTGGTCCACCGCCGAGCGCCGCACCCGCTCGACCGTGGCCGGGAGGCCGGCCACCGGCCCGACGTGGAGGGCCTGGATGCAGCGTCCCTCCCGGAGCTCCTCGATGCGCGCCGGCGGCAGGCCGTCCCATTCGCCGTCCAGCCCGTCCGCCAGGCCGGAGAGGTCGGAGGGGCGCACGAAGGCCGGGATGCGCAGGAGGAGCTTCCAGGGGACGTCGCCTCCGGGCTCGAGGGCGGCGGCCGTGCTCCGCGGCGCGCCCAGGAGCGCCTCGAGCGGGGGGATCCGGAAGTCCTTGCCGTCCTCCCGGCGGATGCGGGCGCGCAGGCCCCGGAGCAGCGTCTCGAGCGCCAGCGCCTGCTCCACGAAGGGCCGCCCCGCCACCGCGCCCTGCCCGTCGAGGGCGAGGTAGCGGGCCGGGGCCGTAGCGACCACGCGCGGCGTGCGCCCGGCGGCGTACTCCGGAGCGTGGAGGGCGACCACGTCGACACGCGCGGACATGGCTGGTTACATAGCCCCGCGGGACCGGCACGCCACCCCTGCTGGCCGTCCGCTTGATCCCCGGGGAGAATGCCCGTAGACGTTCGGCCAGGACCCCCTTGCGCACCTACCTCCGCCTCCTCGCCTACGCCGCACCGTACCGCTGGCGGTTCGCCGCGGCCTTCGCCTGCATGGCCGTGCTGGCGCTCGCCACGGCCATGTACGTGAACCTGCTCGGGCCGGTGCTCGAATTCCTCTTCACCGGCCAGCTGGGGGCCATGGGGGCGGTCGCGAAGCTCCTGCCCGGCGACGGCGCCCTCGCCGCGGTGACGGGGAAGGTGGACCGGAGCGAGGCCCTGCGGATCCTGCCCTGGGTGGTCGTCGGGGTCGCGCTCGTGAAGGGGGTGGCCTTCTTCGGCCAGGCCTACCTCATGGGCACGACCTCGCAGCGGATCATCGCCGACCTGCGCGGGGCCCTCTTCGACCACCTGCTCCGGCTCTCCCCCTCCTTCTACACGCGGCGCCACTCCGGGGACCTGCTCTCCCGGGTGGGCAACGACGTCCAGGCGGTCGAGGCGGCGGTGTCCACGGCCATCGCCAGCTACCTGCGCGACGGGCTCACGGTCGTGGTGATGCTCGTGAACTGCTTCGTCATCGACTGGAAGCTCTCGCTCGTCACCTTCGTGGCCATCCCCATCACCATCCTCCCCGTGGTGCGGATCGCGAAGCGCCTCAAGAAGGTCACCGTCCAGTCGCAGTCCACGCTCGGCAAGATCTCCGAGCTGGTGCAGGAGACCCTCTCCGGCATCCGCGTCGTCCAGGCCTACGGCATGGAGGCCTGGGAGTCCCAGCGCTTCCGGTCCGAGAACGAGCACTGGCTCCGCTACATGCGCCGGAGCGTCACGGTGCGGGCCTTCTCCTCGCCGCTCATGGAGGTGATGGCGGCGGTGGGTCTCGGCATCGCCATCTGGTGGGTGGGCGGGAGCATCGTCTCCGGGGCGCTGCCGGCCGGGAAGTTCTTCTCCTTCGTCACCGCGATCATGCTCCTCTACACGCCGGTGAAGGCGCTCGGCCGGGTGGGGCAGGTGGCCATGCAGGGCGCCGCAGCCGGTGAGCGCATCTTCGAGATCCTCGACGCCCGGACCGACGTCCCCGACGCGGGAAAGCTCGAGCTCGGCCCCTTCCGCGAGGCGGTCCGCTACGAGGACGTGTCCTTCTCCTACGGCGACCGCCCCGTCCTGCGGGAGGTCTCCATCCGGGTGGGGAAGGGCGAGGTGGTGGCGCTCGTGGGGAGCTCCGGCGGCGGGAAGACCACGCTCGCGAACCTCCTGCCGCGCTTCTGGGACGTCACCGCGGGGCGCATCACCATCGACGGCGTCGACATCCGCGAGGCCACCCTTTCGAGCCTGCGCTCCCGCCTCGCGCTCGTGACCCAGGAGACGGTGCTCTTCAACACGAGCGTGCGGGCCAACATCGCCTACGGCCGCCCCGACATCCCCATCGACGAGGTGGAGCGGGCCGCGCGCATGGCCCACGCCGACGACTTCATCCGCGCCCTGCCGCAGGGCTACGACACGGTGGTGGGGGAGCGTGGCGTGACCCTCTCCGGCGGGCAGCGGCAGCGGATCGCCATCGCCCGCGCCTTCCTGAAGGACGCCCCCATCCTGCTCCTCGACGAGGCCACGAGCGCCCTCGACGCCGAGAGCGAGCGGGAGGTGCAGCGCGCCCTCGAGCGGCTCATGGGCATCGGGGAAGGGGGCGTGGGAGCCGCGCACCGCACCACCATCGTCATCGCCCACCGGCTCTCCACCATCCGCAACGCCGACCGCATCGTCGTGCTCGCCCAGGGCCGGGTCGTCGAGACCGGCCGGCACGAGGAGCTCCTCGATCGCGGCGGCGAGTACGCCCGGCTCTACCGGATCTACGAGGGCGCCGCCGTCGAGGCCCCGGCCGGATGACCTTCCGCCGCGCCGCCGCGGTCCTCGGCGCGCTGCTCGCCGCCTGGGTGGCCTGGGGCCTCTTCACCCGGTCCCGGCGCGCCCCTCGTCCGCCCCCTCCCGCCGGCGAGATGCGCGGGGCCTGGCACGTGCACACCACCCGGAGCGACGGGCGTGGCGACCTCTCCCAGGTGGTGGCGGCGGCCCGGGAGGCCGGCCTCCAGTTCGTGGTGGTCGCCGACCACAACGTGCTCGCGCCGCAGGACGCCGGGTGGCACGACGGCGTGCTCGTCATCCCGGCCACCGAGATCTCCGCCCCCTACGGTCACGTGGTCGGGCTGGGGCTCCCCCGGGAGCTCACCCGCGAGGAGCGACAGAAGGACGCGCTCGGGACCGTGGCGACGCTGGGAGGCGAGGCGGTCCTCGCCCACCCGTTCCACCCGGGGCGCCCCTTCACGCGATGGACCCGCGACGACTGGGCGGGCCTGGAGGTGGTCTCGAACGATTCCTTCTGGGGGCTCGTCCAGCGGGATCATGCCTGGTGGCGCGCGGGCGCGTCGCTCCTCGTGCTCCCCTGGGACCCGGGGCGCGCCATGCTCGCCTTCTACCAGGACCCGGTCCGGGAGCTCGCCCGCTTCGACGCCGCCTCGGCGCGGCGCAAGGTGGCCTTCCTCTGCGCCTCCGACGCGCACGGCTGGCCCACCTACGGCGCCGCCTTCGAGGCCTTCAGCATGCACGTCCCGGTGACCCCGACCGGCGACGACGCGGCGGACGTGGCGGCGGTCGGCCGGGCGCTCCTCGACGGAAGCGCCTCCTGCGTCCTCGACGCCCGGGGGCCGGCGAGCGGCGTCCGCCTCTCCGTCGCGCCCGGCGGGGAGCGCATCGAGCTCCGGGGCACGGTTCCCCCGAAGGCCCGCGTCGCCTGGCACATCCTCCGCGACGGCGCCCCGGTCGGGACGCTCTCCGCGACCCCCGGGGGATGGGCCTGGAACTGCGGGCGGCCCTGCCCGGCCGGGGCGTGGCGGGTGGAGGGGCGCAAGGACGGCGAGCCCTGGATCTTCACCAACCCGGTTCGGATCGAGTAGTCATCGGACGCCCGTGCACGTCCTCTACGCCATCGCGAGCTACCTGGCGGTCCTCCTGCTCCTGCCGGTGCTGCTCTTCCACCCCAAGCTCCGGCACGGGATCCGGGAGCGCCTCGGGATCTACACGGCCGGCCAGGACCTGGGCTCGGGTGGGCCCCGCATCTGGCTCCACGGGGCCAGCGCCGGCGACCTGCTCTCGCTCCAGCCCATGATGAAGGAGCTGAAGGCGCGCCTCCCCGGGTGCTGCCTCGTCGTCACCACCATCACGAACAGCGGTCTCGAGATGGCGCGCGCCAAGATCCGCGAGGCCGACGTGGTGCTCTACGCGCCGTACGACCTCCCGGGCGCCACGCGGCGCGCCGTGGCGGCGCTGCGGCCGGACCTGCTCGTCCTCGAGTACACCGAGATCTGGCCCAACCTCATCCGCGCCGCCCGCAAGGCGGGCGTGCGCATCGCCCTCACGAACGGCCGCTTCGCGCCCGAGAAGCTGTCCCGCTACCGGGCCTTCTTCCGGGCGGTGGGCCGGCCGCTCCGCTCGATCACGCTCTTCCTCATGCGGTCGGACGAGGAGGCCGAGCGCGCCCTGCAGCTCGGCGCGCCCCCCGATCGCGTCTGGGTGACCGGGAACACCAAGTTCGACGCGCTGCCGCTGGACCGTTCGCGCGGCGACGACGGGGCGCTGCGGGAGGCCCTCTCGCTCGACCCGGCGCGGCCCGTCCTCATCGCGGGATCGACCCACGAGGGGGAGGAGGAGGTCCTCGTCGACGTCTACCGGGAGCTCCTCGCCGACTTTCCGGGGCTGCAGATGGTGATCGCCCCGCGGTACGCGGAGCGCGCCGGGCGCATCGTCGCCATCGCCCAGGGCGAAGGCCTCACCTCCCGGCTGCGCAGCGCCGGGGCCGCGGGTGGGCCGGTCCAGGTCGTCGTCGTCGACACCATCGGCGAGCTGGCCGCGGCCTACCGGCTCGCCACGCTGGCCTTCGTCGGCGGGAGCTTCACCCGGCGGGGCGGCCAGAACATCCTGGAGCCAGCCGGGCAGGGGAAGCCGGTCCTCTTCGGCCCCCACATGGAGACCTTCAAGGACAGCGTGCAGGTGCTCGTGGGGCGGGGCGGCATCCAGGTGGCCACGCCGGAGCAGCTCCGCCACGTGGCCCGGGAGCTCCTGTCCCGCCCCGACGAGATCGTCCGGCTCGGGGCCATGGCCCGGGAGGCCGTGGGCGCGGTGCGGGGCGCGAGCGCCCGGAACGTCGACCACATGCTCCGGGCCCTGCCGCGCCCGCGGGGAAGCCCGTGAGCGCGGCGCCGCGGGAGGGGCGCCGCGAGCGGCACTGGTGGAGCCCGGCGCCCTCGGCCGCAGACCGGATCCTCCACGCCCCGCTGCTCGTCGCCGAGGGGCTGTTCCGCACCGG
>JBAVCR010000159.1:0-20851 GCA_049586815.1 Anaeromyxobacteraceae bacterium | reverse complement strand
ACGACGACCCGATCCCGGCGCCGGCGCGCGGCCTCCTCGCCGTCGGCGGGGAGGCCCTCGTAGGCCCCGCCCCCCGGCTTCCAGCCGTGCAGCTCGACGCGGAGGGCCTCGCCGCGCCGCTCCCATTCGACGACGAGCGGGTCGTGGGGGCCGAGGCCGGGGTGGAGCCCGGGGCTGGGCGCGAAGGCGCGGTAGCGGACGGCGCCGACGTGGAGCGGTCCACCGGCGGCCTCGAGGGGCACGTCGACCCCCTGGGCGGCGATCCGCCCCGGGGGCGTGCCGGGCGAGGAGACGAGCAGCTCGATCCGCTCCGAGCTCGCGTCGACGAGGCGCGCCGTCCTCCCCTCCTGCGAGGCCACGTCGCCGAGGAGCGGCCAGAAATCCGGGGCGCGCCGGATGGTGAGCGTGGCGCCGGCCTGGTCGACCCGGGCCACGAGGTCCCGGTCCGGAGCCAGTGCCTCCCGCAGCCCGCGCCCGAGCGTGAAGCCGTGCACCTCGAGGTCGCGCAGCACCTCGTCGCCGTCCCGGGCAAGCCAGTGGGGCAGGGAGGCCCTGTCGTGCAGCTCCGGCCCCCAGTCGAGGAGCGGATCCTCGAACGGGGCCACGGCGAGGCGGGCGGCCACGGCGCGGAAGAGCGCGCCCACGGCGACGAGCCGCGCCGGCGAGGAGGGCATGCGCAGCGCCCGCAGCTCGACCACGCCCAACTTGCCGCGCCCGGGCAGGTGGGGGTTCCACAGCTTCTCCACGTTCAGCTCCGCCCGGTGCGTGTTGCCCGAGGCGTCGACGAGGAGCGGCGCGAGCGACGACCAGATCTCCTCGGGGCCGGGGCTCTCCCGCTGGCGCAGGCGATCGAGCGCGACGCCCAGCTCGTCGAACCGCTCGCGGACCCCCTCGTCGGGCCGGGGCCCCTGGCCGGCGCTCCCCACGCACTCCGGGGCGAAGGCGTAGGAGAGCGAAGGGTGGTGGTTCAGGTACCGGACGAGCGAGGGGAGGAGCGACGGATGGACGAAGAACGGGCTCCGCTCCGGCGTTGGGCCGCCGAGCGTGACCTGGCCGCCACCGCCCGAGTCGCCGGCGTGGCCGTTCCACCGGAACCGCTCCGGGGAGAGCCCGACCGCCGCCGCGGCCTCGTAGACCGCCCGGGCGTGCTCGTCGAAGGTGGCGAGGTCGGGCGCCGGGGCCAGGTTCACCTCCACGACCGCCGGGTCGGGCGCCACGGTGAGCCAGCGCTCCGGCCCGCCGCCGCGCGGCAGGTAGGTGGCGCCCAGGCAGAAGCGGGGGCGCTCCTCCCCGGGGTAGAGCCGCCCCTCCGGCCGCTCGAGCCGGAACGAGGTGGCCAGCCGCGCGAGGAGCTCCTGGAGGAGCGCCGCGGCCCGCTCCTCCTTGTCGCCGCCCTCGGCCAGCCAGAGCCAGTGCGGCGCCTGCGAGGCGGCGTCGGTGAAGGTGGGCTCGGCGCCGAGCCAGATCTCGAGGTCCGAGGCGGCGAGCGCCTCGTCCTGGAAACGGATCTCGGGGGCGAGGTCGCGCATCAGTCCCGCTCCTCGTCCTCCTCGGGCTCGGGCATGGGCCGGTCGCCGCGCTGCAGGCGCAGGTCGAGGGTGTGCGGATACTCCGGGTGCGGCCGCGGCGCGTGCGGCCGCGTCCCCCAGGGAAGCGGCCCCTCCTCGGTGAACCGGGCCGCGCGGCGCGCCGACGCCTCGAACCGGGTGAGCGGCGCGGCCTCGAAGGCCCGCCCCTCGGGGTGCCACACGTGGTACGCGCACGCGCCGACCGACCGCCCGGACCAGCGGTCCCAGAGGTCGAAGCGCAAGGGGTGGTGGATGCCGAGGTGGGGCTGCAGCGAGGACGGCGGCGCCCAGGCGCGGAAACGGACCCCGCCCACGTGCTCGCCGGCGGTCCCGGTCGGGCGCAGCGGCACGGCGAGCCCGTTCACGAGCACGTCGAAGCGCTCGGGCTCGAGCCCGTCGGCGCGCACCTCGACCCGCTCCATCGAGGAGTCGACGAAGCGGGCCGTCCCGCCGGCGCCCGGCTCCTCGCCCAGCACGGGCCAGGGCTCGAGGGCGTTGCGGATCTCCACCGCCACGCCGCCCACCTGCAGCCGCCCCACCACCGGGCAGCGGAACTCGACGAAGGGCCGGTAGGCCTCCTTCGGGAGCCCGACGCCGCGCGCGTCGAGGAAGTCGAGCACCTCCTCCATGTCGCGCCACAGCCAGAAGGGCAGCAGGAACCGGTCGTGCAGCTCCGTGCCCCAGCGCACCAGGCCGTGGGCGTACGGCTCGCGGGCGAAGGCGGCCACGAGCGCCCGGGCCAGGATGGCCTGGGCCGCCGCCATGCGCGGGTGCGGCGGCATCTCGTAGGCACGGAGCTCGACGAGCCCCTGCCGCCCGTGCGGGCTCCTCCAGTCGAAGAGCTTGTCGATGGAGATCTCGGCGCGGTGGCCGTTGCCGGTGACGTCGACGAGGAGGTTGCGGAGCAGCCAGTCGCCGAGCCACGGCTCGACCGGCTGGCTGCGGTCGCCGAGCCGGCGGAGCGCGATCTCGAGCTCGTAGAGCGCGTCGTGGCGCCCCTCGTCGACCCGCGGCGCCTGCGAGGTGGGGCCGACGAAGAGGCCGGTGAAGAGGTAGGAGAGCGCCGGGTGGTGCTGGACGAAGGTGACGAGGCTCGCGAGCAGGTCCGGGCGCACCACGAACGGGCTCTCGAGCGGCCGGGGGCCGCCGAGCGTGACGTGGTTGCCCCCTCCGGATCCCTCCTGGCGCCCGTCGAGCATGTACTTCTCGGAGTGGAGGCCGACGTGGAGGGCGGCGTCGAAGACCTGGTCGATCTGGGCCGCGCACTCGCGGCCGCTGCGGGTCGGCTGGACGTTCACCTCGAGGACGCCGGGATCCGGTGTGACCGAGAAGCGGACCACGTCGGGGCTCCAGGGGGGCGGGTAGCCCTCGAGCAGCACGTGGAGGCCGGTCTCGCGCGCGGCCGAATCGACGGCGCGCACCAGGTCGACGAAGTCGGCGGCGGTCGGGACGGGCGGCAGGAAGACGAAGAGGTCCCCCCCGCGCGGCTCGACGCAGAGTGCGGTCCGGACCGTCGGGAGGCGCACGCGCGCTTCACGCCGGGCGGAGGCGAGCTGGCGACCGGCCAGCTCGGCGCGGCCCTTCTCCTCGCGGCGCCTGGCCTCCGCGAGCTCCTCGGTGCGCGGGTCGGGTGCGAAGGGCGGCTCGGGCGGCGCCACCGGGGGGAGCGGACCGCCCAGCGACTTGAGCGGCAGGCGCAGGCCCACCGGCGCGTCGCCGGGGATGAGGAAGAGCTTCTCGCGCCGGAACTCCCAGGTGTCGGTCAGCCAGGCGCCCGGCCCGCGCGACAGCGGGAGGGCCCAGGCCACCGGCGTCCCGAGCCCGTGGTCGAGCACCCGCGCGAGCCGGCGGCGCTCCTCGCCGTCCCGGAGGTCGGCGCTCGCCGGGTCGACGCCCGGCGGGAGGTCGGCCTCGTCCCGGACGTAGTGCCACGGGTCCTCGAAGGCGGGCAGTGCGGATGCGGAAGGCAGCCCGAGCTTCCCGGCGATGGCCCGGACGAGCATGGCCGCGGCCTCGGGGGTCGCAACCCTCCGGTCGCCGCCTTCCGCCCAGAGGCGCGTGCCGTCCTTGAAGCCCACGACGTCGAGCGCCCAGCGCGGCAGGCTCTCCCCGGGGTACCACTTGCCCTCGCGCCGCAGGATCACGCCGCCCGGCGCCATGCGATCGCGGAGCTCGCCGGCGAGCGCGAGCCCCTGCTCCCACTTGGTCGGACCGAGCGCCTCGGTGCGCCACTCGGGCGCCTCGGGGTGGAGGCGGGAGTTGAACGTGGGCTCGCCGCCGACGGTGAGCGTGAGCCCCTCCGCGGCCAGCGTCTCGTCGGCGTGGTCGGCGGCGACGAGGAGCGCCTGCCAGGTCTCCTCCGGGTAGGGCGTGGTCGGGCGAGCCTCGTGTCCGAGGCGACCCACCCGCAGCTCGAAGGAGAAGGCCTCGGCCGCCACGTCGGAGGTGCCGGTGATGGGTGCGCCGAGCGCGGGGCGGGCCACGCAGGCGAGCGGGATGTGCCCCTCGCCGCAGAAGAGGCCGCTCGTGGCGTCGAGGCCGATCCACCCCGCGCCGGGCAGGTAGACCTCCGCCCAGGCGTGCAGGTCGACGACGTCGCGCCCCACGCCGCGCGGCTCGTCGGGGATCATCCCCTCGTCGGTGAGCTGGACGAGGTAGCCGGAGACGAAGCGGGCGGCGAGGCCGCGGGACCGGAGCGCGGCCACGAGCAGGATGGCCGAGTCGCGGCAGCTGCCCCTCCCCTGCCGCAGGGTCTCCTCGGGCGTCCAGACCCCGGGCTCCTCGCGGATGACGTAGCGGGTGCGCTCGTTCACGAGCCGGTTCAGCTCGACCACCGCGTCGACGGTCTTCCCGGCGGCGGGCAGCCTCGCGAGGAAGGCGTCGAGGAGCGGCCCGCCGGCGAGCGACGGGTCCTCCCGATCGAGGAAGGGCTCGAGCTCGGGGCGCAGCTCCTCGGGGTAGGCGAACGGGATCTCCTGGCAACGGTCGTCGAGGAAGAAGTCGAAGGGGTTCACCGGCCGGATGTCGACGGCCATCTCGACGCGGACCGCCAGCTCCGGGTGGCGCGACGCCTTCGGGAAGGCGACGTGGGCGACGTGGTTCCCGGTCGGGTCCCGCTGCCAGCGGACCGACGACGGCTCCGAGACGCGCAGCGCGTAGGTCTCGATGCGGGCCCGGGCGTGGTTGGCGGGGCGGAGCCGGATCTGGTGCGGCCCGAGCGCCGCCGGGCGCGGGAACCGGTACACCGTGTCGTGCTGGAGGAGGAGGCGCATGGGCGAACCCTAAGGGCATTGCAAGACGCCTGCCTCCTTTGAGGCGACGGGAGCCCCGATCGGAACGGGATGGGACGGCCGGGTGCCTGGGATCCGGGCAGCCCATTGCCTGCCTGCGGTGCAGCGAGGTCCTCCCTGGAGGCCGGAGGGAATGTCGGGGAACCGTCGCGGAATCGCCATGCCGGGCCACGTATCCCCCGGGCTCACCCTCACCGGAGGACAAGGACATGAGCCAAAGGACGAAACTCCTCGCCGCCCTGTGCGTCGGCGTCGCCATCGCCGCCCCCATCGCCGCCCACCCGGACGACCCGAAGGTCGCATCGGTGGAATTCATCGGGATGCCCCCGCCCTCCACCGTCGCCGAGCGCGCCGACGTCTACACCACCGCCCAGGTGAGGATCACCTACCGCAACGGACGGACCGAGACCTTCGACCTCCGCTACCACGAGCTCGCCCGGACCACCGACGTGGTGGGCGGGAACGTGGTGGGCGGCCTCGTCGACTCCCGGGGCATCGCGCTCACCGACTCCTTCGGCCCGCTCGCGTCGGACGCCCCGGACGGAAACTCCCTCCTCGAGATCCCGGGCCTGCGCGCCAGCGATCCCGCCCGGAGCCGCGGCCTCGCGCTCGTGACCCAGTTCGAGTACCGGGAGCTGCCCCCGAACTACCCCGCCGTCACCACCTACGAGAGCTACTGGTCGAGGCTCCCGGCCGCCATGGGCCTCTCCCGGCTCGACCAGGACAAGCGGTCGGGGGCGCTCACGCTCACGGGCTACGAGAACGTCGACTTCTCGAAGGTGAAGGGTGGCTGGATCCACTGCGCCTCCTCCGTCACGCCGTGGAACACGCACCTCGGATCGGAGGAGTACGAGCCGGACGCCAAGGTCCGGGGAGGTGCGGCCCCGAAGGCCGCCGATTCGGACGACGGCACGGACATCGACGGCTTCAGCCGGGCATGGTTCGGCCAGGCTGCGACCGCCAACCCCTACGACTACGGACTCGTGCCCGAGGTGAAGGTGAGCCGCGACGGCAAGGCGACGGTGGTGAAGCACCGGGCGCTCGGCCGCTTCGCCCGCGAGCTCGCCGACGTCCAGTCCGACGGCCGGACCGTCTACATGGGGGACGACGGCGCCTACACCGGCCTCTTCCTCTTCGTCGCCGACGAGAAGAACGACCTCTCCCGCGGCACGCTCTACGCCGGGAAGTGGATCCAGACGAGCGACGCGAACGGGGGCGCCGCCGGCCTCTCCTGGATCCGGCTCGGCCATGCGAGCGACGAGGAGCTGCAGGCCCTCGTCGACCGCGGCATCCGCTTCCAGAACATCTTCGACGTCTCCAACGTCGACCCGGCCGACCCCACCTTCAGGAAGGTGAAGACCTACGCGGGCACCGAGTGGCTCCGCCTGCGGCCCGGCATGGCCCGGGCGGCCGCGTTCCTCGAGACGCGGCGCTACGCCGCGCTGCGCGGCGCCACCACCGAGTTCGCCAAGATGGAGGGGGTTGCCCACGGCGCCGCCGACCGGAAGGCCTACGTGGTGATCTCCCGCATCGAGGGGGGCATGCTCGCGAGCGCGACCGACCCGCAGGACGACGTCCGTCTCCCCCGCAACGACGGCGGCGCCATCTACGAGCTCGCGCTCGCCGACAGCGTGCGCGACACCGACGACCGTCGGATCGAGAGCGCGCTCGTCGCCACCACGATGACGAGCATCCCCGAGCTCCTGGGCGGCTGGCTCGGCGGCGCACGCGACGCGGAGGGCAACCGGTGCCTCCAGGACAAGGTCTGCGGTCCGGACAACGTCAAGTACTCGGAGGCGATGCGCACCCTCTTCGTGGGCGAGGACACCAGCCGGCGAAACAACAACTACGTGTGGGCCTTCCACGTCGACACCCGCAAGCTCTCCCGGATCCTCTCCGTGCCGATGTACGCGGAGGCCACGGGGCTCCAGGTGGTGGACGACGTGAACGGCTTCTCCTACCTCATGAGCAACTTCCAGCACCCGGCCGAGCAGAGCCAGGTGGGCTCCTTCAAGGGGGTGAAGGACGCGGCGGGGAACGTGCTCATCCGGGAGGCCGACGTCCTCGCGGAGATCGGCGCCAGGTGGGGCGGCCGCAAGCAGGCCGCCATCGGCTGGATCGGGACCGCGGACGGCGCGCTGCCGGCCATCCGGTAGCGCCGGCGGAGACCTCGCGGGCGAAGGCCCTCCCGGCGACCGGCCGGGGGGGCCTTCTCGCATCCACGACGCGGAGCAGGTGCTAGGCGACCGCTGCCGAGAAGCCCGGCCGGCTCGCGCGGGGCGCCGGGCTCCACGCCCGCGGCTCGACCCGCGCGGCCGAGAGCCAGCCCTCCCAGGCGATGGCCCCGTCCCGGTGCGCCAGGATCCTCGCCTGCCCGAGGACGGTGCTGCTCCCCGCGTTCAGGATGCGGAGCTCCGGGGCGCCGGGAACGGCGACGCGGAACTCGGCGGGGACGTGCCGGTGGCCGTGGAGGACGAGGCGGCAGCGGCCGGCGACGCGGCCGAGCAGGTCCTCGCCGAGCGGCAGCTCGTCGGCGCAGGGGTGACCCACGAAGGTGGCGAGCCGCTCGGCCAGGTCCTCGACCGGGAGGGGAAGGACGTGGTGGTGGAGCATGACCACCGGGAGGGCGCCGCGCGGCGCACCCGCGAGCGCCTGCTCCACGTCGGCGACGTCCCGCGGCGAGAGCTCGCCGTGCCCGTCCACGAGGGAACGGTTGTGCGGCGCGGTGGAATCCACCCGCACCACGTGGAGCCCGGGAAACGACGCGACGGCGACCCTGCCCCCACGCATGATGCCGCGCGCCGCGTCGTCGCCCAGGCGATCGTGGTTGCCCGGGACCACCGCGAGGCGTCCGGCCTCGAGCAGGGGCCGGAAGATCGCCTCGAAGCGGCGGAGCTCGGCGGCGAGGCCGCGGTGGGTGACGTCGCCCGAGAGCAGGACGGCGTCGACGCGGGCCTCGACGAGCGTGGCGGCGAGCCGGCGGGCGGCGGCGTCGGTGGCCCCGTCGCGCCCGACATGGAGGTCGGAAATGTGCACCAGGGTCCGGATCACCCGGAGAACGTACCGCGCCCCGCGTGGCGGCTCCGCAACGAGCCGGCGAACAGATGGACGGGTTCAGGCCGCGCCGGACAGGCCGGTCGACGGGCGGGCCGGCGGCGTCACGCGAAGGAGCAGCCGGCCGCGCATGTCACGGACCGTGATGTCACCATCGTGCGGGATCCCGGCGCGGGAGAGCGCCTCCTCGGTGTCCTGCGCCGCCTCGGCCGGCGTCCAGGCTCGGAAGACGACCCGGGCCTCACCACCCGCAAGCCCGTACGTGCACTCGTAGAGCTGCTCCCGCTTGCCTCGCATCGCGCTGCCTCCTCGGGCATCCACGGCTCGATCTACACCGGGGACCCCGGCGATCGCACGGCCGTTTGGGTTCCTCCGATGTGGAGTACCCGTCGCAGCCTGGACCCCCGCTGGACGACGAGGCGAGTGCCTCGCCATTCCACGTGATTCTCGAATGCGGAGCGGAGGAGCACATGGAGAAAGAGAAAGTCCTTCAGCGGGGACAGCCAGAGGAGCCGGGGGCCGAATCCTCGCCCGCGCAGGGTCTTCGCGGTGACCCCGTCGAGCATCGCCTTGGCGAGCCACACGAGTCCGGCGACGGCGAGGGTGTCGGGACCCGGGTCGAGCGCGAGCGCCGCGAGAGCCCAGGGCAGCGGGTAGAGCAGCGCCTGCGCGAGGTACACGGGGGTCCCGGCGATCTTGCGCTGCATGACGCACCAGCGGCCGTAGCGGGAGAGGAAGGCGCCCACGCTGCGCCGCTGGTTCACGGCCGGCAGCGCCACCGCCCCGATGGCGACCCTCTTCCCGAGCCGTGAGCCGACCTTCACCCCGAGGACGTAGTCCTCGGCCAGGTGGTCCTTCACCGACGCGAAGCCGCCCAGCGCGACCAGGTCGGCGCGGCGGAACGCCATCGACTTCCCCACCACCACGTCGCGCCGGGCGAGCCGCTTCGCCGCCACCGTGGCGGGACCGACGGCGGCGCAGGCCTGGAGGTTGTCGAGCGCCGCGCCCAGCGACTCCTCTCCGATGCCGGCCACGGGATGGGTCACGAGCCCGACGCCGGGGTCGGCCAGGTGGAGGGCCACGTCGTGCAGGTAGCCCCCGGGGGCGCGGACGTTCGAGTCGCTCACCAGCAGCACGTCGTGACGGGCGGCGGCGGAGAGGGTGACGAGCTGGTTCACCTTGGGGTTCAAGCCCGGCTCGCCCCGCTGGAGGACCACCCGGAACCGCGCCGGCCAGCGACGCGCCGCGGCCACCGCCACGGGCCAGGCCCGGTCGGCGCGATCACGGACCCCGAGGAGGACCTCGCAGTCCGGGTAGTCGAGCGCGGCGAAGGAGGCGAGGTTGCCCTCCAGGTCGTCGTCGACGCCGCAGAGCGGCTTCAGCACGGAGATGGCGGGGAGGGGCACGGGCCCCACCGGGGCGCGCCTCCGGCGCAGGTGGAGCCGGAGCGTCGCGAGCTGGACGAGGGCGAGGAGGACTCCGGTGGCCGACAGCGCGACGAGTAGCTTCACCATCCGTCGATTCCTTCCCGGACCCGATCAGGTTCCGCTGGCGGCGAAGTCGAGCCCGGCCAGGGCGCGGCGCCCGGCGTGGAGCGTCCGCTCGAACTCGCCCCGGGTCCGGCGGGGCGTTCCGTTGGTGGCGTCGTTGCGGGCCAGCTCCACGATGGTCCGCTCCACCGAGAGCATCCGGCGCAGGCGCAGGCTCAGGCCCGCGGGTGGTGAGGGCATCCGTTCCCCCTCGAAGTGGGAGGACTCGGCGTAGGCTTGGACGTAGATCAGGTACAGGTCGGTACTGGTCATCTGCATGGCCTCCGTGCCGGAGGCTCCTCTTCCACCGCGCCCACCCCCACACCCGCCAGGAGCCGCTCCGGGAATGGTTCTGCCCCTCCCGGATGACCTTCCCGCGGCGGACAGGTGAATTCGGTCCGAAGGCAGGGTCCGGCCAGGGACCCGTCAGGGGGGTGTCCCCCCAAACGTCACCTTCTCGTCACGCTGGGTGTGGTGAACTGGCCTGCGGTCCATCCATGCGAATCCAGCAAGAACTCTCCTGGCTGCACTTCAACCGACGGGTCCTCGAGCAGACCCGGCGGGAGGACTTTCCCATCATGGAGAGGCTCCGCTTCCTCTCCATCTGGGCGTCCAACCTCGACGAGTTCTTCGCCGCCCGCATCTCCCGGCCCTTCCTCGAGGAGCGTGGCACCCCGGCCTACCGGCGGCTCCTCGGCGAGGCCCGGGCCCAGGCCGACGCGGCCAGCGAGGCCTACCGCTCCTTCCTCGACGCGCTGGAGGCCCACGACGTCCGCGTGGTGCCGGTCTCCTCCCTGTCGCGCGAGGAGCTCGACTACTTCGGGGCCTTCCTGGCAGAGGAGGTGGCCCCCCGCACCGACGTCCTGCGCGCCGACGCCGTCCGCGAGATCCGGACCGAGGCCCTGTACTTCGCCACGGGGCAGGGGGTGCTCGAGCACCTGGTCCGGCTCCCCGACAGCCTGCCGCGCCTGGTGGAGATCCCGGGACGCGACGGCACCCACGTGCGGCTCGGCGAGCTGCTCCGCGTCCGCAGCGACCTCTTCCTCGAGGGTCGCGACCTGGAGCTGCACGAGCTCCGGGCCATCCGCCTCGCCGCCATCGACCAGCTCGGCCTCGACTGGGAGGACCTCCCGGCCGCGCTCGAGACCCGGCTCGACGGACGACCCAGCCACCTCGAGGTGGAGAAGAACTTCCCGCAGCACTGGGCCGAGTCGATCCGCATCGCGCTCGGGCTGGAGGCCGAGGAGGTCTTCCGCATCGAGCCGCCCCTCGACCTCCGCATGGTCTCGACGCTCGTGGACCACGCCCCGGCACGCCTCAAGTTCTCGGCGCTCCGCCCGTGGCTCTCGCCCGGCTTCGCCCGCAACCCCTTCGTTCCCATCGGCCGGAAGGACCAGCTGATCCTCCACCCGTACCAGTCGTACGAGGCGGTCGAGGATTTCGCCCGGGCGGCGGCGCGGGATCCCGAGGTCACGGCGATGCGGGCCACGCTCTACCGCGTGGGCGACGACAACGTCCTCGCCGAGTCGCTCATCGAGGCGGCCCGCGAGGGCAAGGACGTCGCCGTGCTGCTCGAGGCGCGGGCGCGCTTCGACGAGCTGCAGAACCTGGAATGGGGCCTCCGCTTCCAGAACTCGGGCGTGAAGGTGCTCCCCCTCCCGTCGCGGAAGGTCCACGCCAAGGCCATCTGGGTCCGGCGGGGCCGGCGCGAGTTCGCCCACCTGGGGACGGGCAACTACAACACCCGCAACGCGCGCCTCTACACCGACTTCTCCCTCTTCACGGCGGAGCCGCGCATCACCCGCGACGTGAAGAGGTTCTTCGACGCGCTGGAGCACGGCCGCGTGCCCCGCCTGGAGAGCCTGCGAACCGGGGCGGCCATCCGGCGCCTCCTCGTCGACCGCATCAAGGCCGAGTCGCACGAGAGCGGCCACGTCATCCTCAAGTTCAACCACGTCACCGACCCTCCGGTCCTCACCGCCCTCAAGGAGGCGGCTCGCGCCGGGGCCCGCGTGGACCTCCTGGTGCGGACCACGCTCACCGAGATCGCCCCGGGCATCCGCGCGAAGAGCATCGTGGGGCGGTTCCTCGAGCACGCGCGGGTCGCCGCATTCCGCGACGGGGGGCGCTGGGCGGTCTTCGCCGGAAGCCTCGACGCCATGCCACGCAACATCGACCGGCGCTACGAGCTCTTCTTCCCGGTGAACGACCCGGCGGCGCGCCGGATGGTGCTCTCCGAGCTGCAGGCGCAGGTCGAGGACGACGTGAACTCGTTCCACCTGCACGCCGACGGGACCGAGGAGCCGGCCTGGGGCGGCACGCACGACGCGCAGCGCGCCGACGATCACCGGAGGCACCGGCGCGGCTGACGCCTCGCCGGGCGGGACCTCAGGCCGGCATCCCGTCCGTTTCTCCCACGTCCGCCGCCGCTGCATCCTCCCTGCGGCGGACGATGAGCACCGGGCAGGGCGCGGTCCGCGCCACCACCTCCGCCACCGATCCCAGCACGAGCCTCCGGAGCCCGGTTCGCCCGTGGCTCGACAGGACGACGAGATCGGTGCCGACGTCCCGGGCAAAGGCCACGATGGCTTCCGCGACCGGAGCCGAGAGGAGGACCGAGCTCACCGGTGCTCCGGCCAGCCGCTCCGCCTCCGCGACCCAGGTGGCGAGCGCGTCCGCGTCCCCCTGCCCCCCCGTCCCTGGCGCCGGCGCGGTCGGGAGCTCCGGACCGGGCCAATGCACCGAGGTGGCGTGGAGCACGGTCAGGCCGGCGCCGTACCGCCGCGCCAGGTCCGCCGCGACGACGAGCGCCTCGCGCGAAGCCGCGGAGAAGTCGATGGGGCAGCAGATCCGCTGGAAAGCAGCCATGGCAGCCTCCTCGGCACGGCGGCGGTCTCCATTGTACCCCGCCCGGGCGTCCTAGGCGGAGGACGTTCCCTCGCCCCGGCTGCCCGGATGGCGCACGTCGGTGCCCCGGACCATGTAGACGACCATCTCGGCCACGTTGGTGGCGTGGTCGCCGAAGCGCTCCAACTGCTTGGCCGCGAACATGGTGGCCATGGCGCGCCGGATGACGCGCGAGTCCTCCATCATGTAGGCGAGCAGGTTGTTGAAGAGCCGGTGGTAGAGGGCGTCGAGGAGGTCGTCGTTCGCGATGACCTCCTCGGCCTTCTTCACGTCCTTCTCCACGAAGGCGTCGAGCGCCTCCCCGAGCTGCCTTCCCGAGAGGTCGGCCAGCTCGGTGAGGTCGTGGAAGGGGCGCGTCGGCGGCGACTGCGCGAGATCGAGCGCGCGCTCGGCCACGTTCACGGCGAGGTCGCCCATGCGCTCCAGGTCGGTGACGATCTTGAGGGCGGTGGTGATGAAGCGGAGGTCGCTCGCCGCCGGCTGCCGGAGCGCGAGGAGCCGCCGGCACATCTCGTCGATATCCACCTCGGCCCGGTTCACGTCCTTGTCGCCGGCGATCACCTTCTCGGCGAGCGCCGTGTCGCGCTCGGTGAGCGCCTTGATGCTCCCGGCGATGGCGGCCTCCACCCGGCCACCCATGTCGAGGAGCCGGTCGCGCAGCTGCGAGAGCTCCGCCTCGTAGACCTTGTCGGTGTGCTTCTCCGGGGCCATGGCCTACCCGAACTTTCCGGTGACGTAGTCCTCGGTGCGCTTCTCCGAGGGGTTGGTGAAGATCTTCTCCGTGGGACCCACCTCGACGAGGTCGCCCATGTAGAAGAAGGCGGTCTGGTCGGAGACGCGCGCCGCCTGCTGCATGTTGTGGGTCACGATGAGGATGGTATAGCGATCCTTCAGCTCGTGGATCAGGTCCTCGATCTTGGCGGTGGCGATGGGGTCGAGCGCGCTCGCCGGCTCGTCCATGAGGAGGACCTCCGGCTCGACCGCCAGCGCCCGGGCGATGCAGAGGCGCTGCTGCTGGCCGCCGGAGAGGGACAGGGCGCTCGAGTCGAGCCGGTCCTTCACCTCGTCCCAGAGCGCGGCCTGCCGAAGCGTGCGCTCCACGATCTCGGCGTGGTCGCCGGGAATCCCGTTCAGCTTCAGGCCCGCCGCCACGTTGTCGCGGATGGACATGGTGGGGAACGGGTTCGGGCGCTGGAAGACCATGCCGACCCGGCGGCGAAGGGTGACCGGATCCACGTCGCGGCCCAGCAGGTCCTTGCCGTCGAGCAGGAGCGTCCCCTCGGCGCGGGCCCCCGGGATGAGCTCGTGCATGCGGTTCAGGCAGCGCAGGAAGGTGGACTTCCCGCAACCGGAGGGACCGATGGCGGCCATCACCGATCGCGGCGGGACGACGAGGTTCACGTCGTGCAGGGCGTGGTTCGCGCCGTACCACGCGTCGAGGCGCTCGACGCGGAGCTTCGGCTGCTCGGCGGCCCCGACCGCCAACGGCGTGGATGGAGGCGGGCGGGCCGGCGTCTCGGCCAGGTCGACGTTTCGACGGGGAGGCTGGTTCACCACGGTGATCTCCGGGGAAGCGTTCATCTCGGGGCCCCCTGCAGGCGGTTGCGCGAGAGGAACCGCGCGAGGAGGTTCAGCAGCCCGACGAGGAGGAGGAGCACGAGCGCGGCCGTCCAGGCCTTCTGGTGCCAGTCGTCGTAGGGGCTGATGGCGTAGTTGTAGATCTGCACCGTGAGCGATGCGGTGGGCTGGAGGGGATTCGTGTTCCAGTACTGGTTGTTGAGCGCGGTGAAGAGGAGCGGCGCGGTCTCCCCCGCGGCGCGGGCCACGGCGAGCAGGACGGCGGTGACGATGCCGCCGAGCGCGGTGCGGAGCACCACCCGGAGGCTCGTCTTCCAGGACGGGACCCCGAGGGCCAGGGAGGCCTCCCGCAGGGCCTGCGGCACGAGCCGGATGAACTCCTCGGTGGACCGGGCGAGCGAGGGCACCATGAGGAGCGCCAGCGCCACGCCTCCCGCCAGCGCGGAGAACCGCTTCATGTGGGCCACCACGAGGCCGTAGGCGACGATGCCGACGACGATGGAAGGAACGCCGGACAGCACCTCGGAGGTGAACCGGATCGCGCTGCCCGCCTTCCCGTCCCCTTTCTCGGCGAGGAAGATCCCGGCTCCGATCCCGACCGGGAGGGCGAACAGGCTCGCGATCCCGACCATGAAGAGCGTGCCCACGATGGCGTTTCCGACGCCGCCGCCGGGCTCCCCCACCGGCGTGGGGAGGCTCGTGAAGAAGGCCAGAGAGAGACCCCCTGCCCCGTGCGAGACGACGAGCCAGAGGAGGGAGGCGAGCGGGATCACGGCGGCGAGCACGGCCGCCCCGCTGGCCACGGTCCAGAAGGCATTCACGCCCTTGCGCCACCGGAGCCGGTTCACGCCCGGGCCCCCTTGCGCCCGCGCCCCACCGTCTCGACCAGCAGCCGTGCGGCGGCGTTCAGGATGAGCGTGATGCCGAAGAGCACGAGGCCAAGGGAGGCGAGCGCGCCGATGTGGACCTCGCCGGTGGCCTCGGCGAACTCGTTGGCGATGACGGCGGGAAGGGAGTAGCCGGGAGCGAAGAGCGAGGCGCTGATCTCCGGCGAGTTTCCGATGACCATGGTGACCGCCATCGTCTCCCCGAGGGCACGGCCGAGCCCGAGCAGCGAGGCGCCGATGATCCCGGGACGGGCGTACGGGATCACGGCGATGCGGATCGACTCCCAGCGGGTGGCGCCGAGGGCGAGCGCCCCCTCGCGCAGCGCCGGGGGCACGGTCTTCAGGACCTCGATGGTCACCGATGCGATGGTGGGAAGGATCATGAGCGCCAGGATGACCCCGGCGGCCATGTACCCGAGCCCGATGGGTGGACCCTTGAAGATGGGGAGGAAGCCCAGCGTCTCCTGCAGGAAGGGCTGGACGCTCGCGCGGAGCCACGGGACCATCACGAAGAGCCCCCACAGGCCGTAGACGACGCTGGGGATCGCGGCGAGCACCTCGATGGAGTAGGCGACCGGGGCCCGCAGCGCGCCGGGGCCCATCTCGGAGAGGAAGAGCGCGAGCCCGACCGAGACCGGGAGCGCGATGGCGAGGGCGAGGCCGCTCGTGACCAGGGTCCCGTAGATGAAGGGAAGCGCCCCGAACTTCTCCTGGACCGGGTCCCACGCGGACGAGACGAGGAACTTCAGGCCCCCGAGGTGGCCCCAGGACGGAGCGGCCACCCGCCCGAGCTCGAAGAGGATGAGCCCGGCCACGACGAGGAGCGAGCCCCCGAAGATGGTGATTCCCCACCCCCAGGCGCGGTCGCCGAGGTTGCCGGCGTGCGCCGGGGTGGAGGGAAGCGCCCCGGGGGCGCCGGTGTCACCTGGAGGCGGCAACGGGGACCGTCTTGCCCTGGACCTGGAGCTCCTGGATGGTCTTCTCGAGCATCTTCACGACCGGCGCGGGCAGCGGCGCGTACTCGAGAGGCGCTGCCGTGGCCTGCCCCTCGTGGACGGCCCACCAGAGGAAGTTCACGAGCGCGTCCCCCTTGGCCTTGTCCTTCGCGTCCTTGTGGACGAGCAGGTAGGTGAACGAGGCGATGGGCCAGGCATCCTTGCCCGAGGCATTCGTGACCGAGACCTTGTAGTCGGCCGGGATGGCGACGCCGGCGGCGGCGGCCGAGGTGGCGGCGATGGAGGGCGCCACGAAGTTCCCGTCCTTGTTCTGGAGGAGCGCCGTGGGCAGCTTGTTCTGGTTGGCGTAGGCGAGCTCGACGTAGCCGATCGCGCCCGGGGTCTGCTTGACGAGGCCGGTGACGCCCTCGTTGCCCTTGCCGCCGAGCCCGACCGGCCAGGAGACGCTCTTGCCGGTACCGGCCTTCTCCTTCCACTCGGGGGAGACCTTGGAGAGGTAGTCGGTGAAGACGTAGGTGGTGCCGGAGCCGTCGGAGCGGCGGACGACCGCGATGGCGGCGTCGGGGAGGCTCACCCCGGGGTTCACGGCCGCGATCCGGGCGTCGTTCCACTTCGTGATCTTGCCGAGGAAGATGTCGGCGAGGACGCCGGGGGTGAGGCGGAGCCCCTGGATGGGAGCGTTGTAGGTGACCACCACCGCGCCGAGCACGGTCGGGATGTGCACCGCCCCGGGGGCCTTCGCCTGCTCCTCGGGCGACATGGGCGCGTCGGTGGCGCCGAAGTCGACGGTGCCGGCGGTGAACTGCTGGATGCCGCCGCCCGAGCCGATCGACTGGTAGTTGAACCGGATGTCGGGGTGGAGCTTGTTGTAGTCCGAGAACCACTTCGAGTAGAGCGGATAGGGGAAGGTGGCCCCGGCTCCGGTCACGAGGACCGGGTCGGCGGCGAGGGCGCTCGTGCCCACGAGGGCGAGCGCTGCGGCGAGGGCGAGCTTCTTCATGGTCAATTCTCCTTTACGGATCCTGGTCTCTCTCGTTGGCTGCCGATGTCTAACTGCGTCATGTGACGGAACGGTGACGGCGCCGTGAACCCTTGGAGTCGGGGGTCCGCGGCGCCGCCGGAGAAAGCGGGGCCCCGCAGCCGGTCGCCGTCAAGGCGGGCGGCGCCGGCTGCAGGAAACCCCTTCCCGCACTGCTAGAACACGAGCTGCGTGTTGATGGAGAACTGGCCCTGCGTGAAGGCCTTGCCGGTCGTGTAGAACCAGCTCGTCGCCTTCGCGTACTCGGCCGAGAAGCGCCAGTTCTTGCCGGCGTAGCCGATGAGGCCGGCCGCCCACATGTAGTTCTGGACGCGCGTGGAGCTCGAGGCGGCGAGGATGCTGCCCTCGATGGCGTTGAACGGGCTCTGCGTCCCGCCCCATCCGCCGTAGGCCTGGACGAGGTCCGACGGGCCGACCACGACCTGGAACCAGCCGCCGAGGGCCGGGACGGCGTTCGTCCCGGTGATCTCGTAGCGTGCGGTCGGGCTGGCGCGGCTGGCGGTGATGGCGATGCCCTGGCTCGCGCCGAGCGACCCGGGCACGTCGTAGCCGGCCGCCTTGTAGATCGAGCCCATCACCTGGACCATCCACACGTTCAGGGTGAGGTCGCCGCCGTAGATCCAGGAGTTCACGTCCACGTTGGTGTCGGTGAGCGGGCTCACGAAGCGGTTCTTCTGCAGGCCGCCCCAGACGCCCACGTCGACGAGCTTCTTGCCGCCGTTGCGGATGCCGGCGCCGATGCGACCCTCGAAGTCGGGCATCCGGGACCGGTTGCCGGCGCCGAGGTCGACCGCCTGGCCGGGGGAGGCCGGGACGGTCGTGTCACCAGCGGTGTTGTCCTGGGGGTTGAGCGCCGCGGCGGCCAGGGAGAAGGCGAAGCCGTCCTTGGGGGCCATCTCGAGCCGGAGCGCGAGCTGGGGGGCGCGGCCGTGGAGGAGGCCGGCGTTCTGGAAGAGCGGGTTCGCCACGTAGGCGAGGCTCACCGGGCGGAGCGGGGAGACGAGCCGGTCGTCCTGGCCGACCCGGAGGTCGAACTTGAGCTCGGTGCCCCAGACGGCGTCGAGGTAGGCCTTCCGGAGGCGTACGACCGGGTTGTAGAAGGAGGCCGACGAGGTGGCGACGGCGCCGGCGTACCCGCCGTTGAAGTCGACCTCGACGAGGGCGGAGAGCATCGCCTTCGTCCAGCCGGCGGTGTCGTTGAACCCGAGGCGCATGCCGAGGCGCGACTGGCGCACGTCGAAGAGGATGTTGCCCTCGCAGGCGGCGCCGCCCGTGCAGGCGTTCGGGAACGGGTAGTTGCGGCTCCCGACGAAGTCGTTGAAGTAGCCGTTCACGAGCACGAAGCCGTAGGGCGTGAAGGTGACGGGAGACGGCTTCGGCGCCTCCTTCACGACGACGACGGTGTTCTTCTCGACGACCGCTTCCGCGGAGGTCGTGGTCTGTGCGCTGGCGGCGACGGGGGCCGCGGCGAGGAGCGCCGCGACACCGAGGACGGAGAACCTGTTCATCGATCTTGCTCCCTCATGGCGGGCGGGGGTCGCCCGGGAAGCCTCCGGCGGAGGCCCGGACGATCTACGACGTCCGGGGAGCGGGCTCGGTGAGGAGTCGGTGACGGGACGGCGCCGTTTCCGGGGCGCGCGGTCGGTCCCGGGTCAGGACGCCGGGCGAGGGGGCGGCGGCGCGGCGCGCGGGAGGCGGACGCGGAAGATGGTCCCCCCGGCGCCGGTCTCGACGCCGATGTCCCCCTCCTGCATCTGCACGAGGTGCTTCACGTTGGCGCGGCCGCGCCCGGTGCCGCCCGAGTCGCGCGCCCGTCCCGGATCGACCCGGTAGAAGCGCTCGAAGAGCCTCGGGAGGTGGTGGCGCTCGATGCCCGGACCGGTGTCGGCGACCTCGACGGCGACGCGGTCGCCGTCCGCGGGACCGGTGCGGACCGTGGCCCGCCCGCCCTCCGGGGTGTACTTCACGGCATTGTCGAGCAGGTTCACGAGCACCTGCTCGAGGGCGCGGGCGTCGGCGAGCACGCAGGTCCCCTCCGGCACCTCGACCTGGAGCTCGGTCCGCTTGCGCCGGGCGTGATCGGCGCAGGCCTCCACGGCCCGGCGCGCCACGACGCCCACCATGACGGGCTCGAGGTTCACCGGCCACTGCCGCGACTCGATGCGGGAGAGGTCGAGGAGGTCGTTCGTGAGCCGGGCCAGCCGCTCGGCGTTCCGGGCGATCATCTCCACGAAGGACCGGGCCTGGGCGGGGTCGTCCATGGCGCCCCCGAGGAGCGTCTCGGCGGCGCCGGCGATGGCCGACACCGGCGTGCGCAGCTCGTGGCTCGCGTTCGACACGAAGTCGCGACGGGTGGCGTCGGCCATGCGGGCCTCGGTCACGTCGCGCAGCAGCGCGAGCGCCTCCCCGCGGAGCAGAGGGACCACGTTGGCGATCCAGGTCCGCTGCCCGAGCTGGAGCTCGAGCCGCTTCGGGGAGCCCTCGAGCGCGCGCCGCGCCGCCTCGGCGAGCTCGGCGTTGCGGGTGATCTCGAGGACGGAGTGGCCGATGGCGCGCCCGCCCGGGGACATGCCGTCGAGCGCCGCGTTGGAGGCGCGCACCCGCCCGTCGGGGGCGAGGAGGCCGGCCGCGTCCGGCATTGCAGAGAGGAGCTCCCGCTCCGGCTGGGCCTTCTCGATGACCCGGAGCCTCTCTTCCCGCTGCAGGAGCAGGGAGGCCAGGCGATCGACCCCGGGGGGCAGGTCGGCCCGGGGCCCCCCCGAGACCTCGGCCTCGAGTGCGCGGATCGCGGCCTGGACCGGGTCCCGGAAGGCCATGGGCGGCTAGATCCCGTCGCTGGGGTCGACGAGGCGGTAGCCCACGCCCCGGACCGTCTCGATGAGGTCGCTCGCGGGGCCGAGCTTCTCCCGCAGCCGCTTCACGTGGGTGTCGACGGTGCGGGTCTCGATCTCGCTCGACATCTCCCAGACGTCGGTGAGGAGCCGCTCGCGCGACTGGACGCGCCCGGCGCGGGCGACGAGCGTGGAGAGCAGCTTGAACTCGAGCGCCGTGAGGTCGACCGGCTCGCCGCGCACCCAGGCGCGGTGGGCGTCGAGGTCGACGCGGATCCCGCCCACCTCGGTGACCGGCTTCTCGGTTCCCTGCCGGCCGGCGCGGCGCAGCACCGCCTTCACCCGGAGCACGAGCTCGCGCACGCTGAAGGGCTTCACCACGTAGTCGTCGGCGCCGAGCTCGAAGCCAACCACCCGGTCGAGCTCCTCGCCGCGTGCGGTGAGGACGATGACCGGGACCGCCCGGGTCCTGGCGTCGCCCTTCAGCTGCCGGCAGACCTCGGTTCCGGACATGTCCGGGAGCATGAGGTCGAGCAGCACGATGTCGGGCGGACGGCGGCGCGCCGCAGTCAGCGCCTCCTCCCCCGTGTAGGCGAGCGCCGTCTCGAAACCGGCCTGGCGGAGGTTGAAATCGAGCAGGCTGACGAGGTCTCGCTCGTCGTCGACCACGAGGACGCTGGGCACGGGGCTGTCTTAACGCACGCCTTCGTGACGTTCCCGCGACGGAGACGGGAACTTGGGGTGACGCGAGGAGCTGGACGTCGGCCGGATTCTTGACCGATCCCGTCGTGTAGGGAAGGGTGGGATGCAGCTGCAAAAGACCGCTACCTCCCCCTTCGGGGCGGGTTTGCGGATAGCATGGTTCCATCGTGCCGGACGGGCCGCATCCGCGGCCCCGGGGGTGAAGTCACGGAAACGGACGCCCAGACCGAGGGCGGGGTCGCGCCTGCGGCTCCCACCCGGGAGCTCCGCCGCGAGGTGAGGGAGTGGTTCCAGGGGTGGAGCCCCGTGGGAGCCGCCGCCATCGCCGCCGGGATGGTCGCCGCCGTGGCCGCCGCGGACGTCTACACCGGTCCGGGAGTCGACGTCACCCTCCTCTATCTCGGCCCCATCGGCTTCGGGACCTTCTTCGCCGGCATGAAGGCCGGGATCGGCCTCTCGGTGCTCGCCGCCTTCCTGGGGGTCGTCACCACGCACCTCACCGGCGAGGTG
>JBAVCR010000158.1:0-3464 GCA_049586815.1 Anaeromyxobacteraceae bacterium | reverse complement strand
ACGGTGGGGTGGGCGTGCGCGTGCCCGGCTCCGCCCTCGCCCGGGAGCTCGCCCGGCTGGCCGGCGGTCCGGTCGTCTCCACCTCGGCGAACCCGTCGGGCGGGCCGCCCCCGGCGACGCCCGGCGCGCTCGACCCGGACCTCCTCTCCCGGGTGGACCTGGTCCTCGACGGGGGCCCGACGCCCGGGGGCGCGCCGAGCACGGTCGTCCGGCTCGGGGAAGGGGGGGCCGTCCTCGTCCGGGAGGGCGCCGTCCCCTGGCTCGAGGTCCGGGAAGCGCTCCGGTCTCCCTTGCCCTCCCGCGACGGCTGATCTACGGTCCCGCGCCCGTGCCGGTGATCGCGCCATTCCAGGGACTCCGCTACGCCTCCACCGGGCGGGAGCTCTCGGCCCGCATCGCGCCCCCCTACGACGTCATCTCGCCCGCGCTCCGGGACAAGCTCGCGACCCGGAATCCCCAGGGCATCGTCCACCTCATCCTCGACCGGGAGGAGCCGGGCGACGCCCCCGGCAACGACCGCTACACCCGCGCCGCCGCGCGCCTCCGCGAATGGGAGGAGCAGGGGATCCTGAAGCGCGACCCGCGCCCCGCGCTCTACGGCCTCGAGCAGGTCTTCATCGGCCCCGACGGCCGCGAGAAGGTCCGTCGCGGGATCATGGCCGCCGTGCGCATGCACGACGCGCGCGAGGGGATCGTGCGGGCCCACGAGGCCACGGTGCCGGCCACGGTGGAGGATCGCGTCACGCTGCTCCGCCACGTGCGCACCGACCTCTCGCCCGTCTTCGGCCTCTACGAGGACCCGCGCGGGGAGGTGGCGGCCGTGCTCGCCGCGTCCTTCGGCCGCGACCCGGTCGCCGAGGCCCTCTCCGACGACGGCACCCGCCAGCGCATCTGGCGCATCGACGACCCCGCCACCATCGCCGCCGCGCAGAAGGCGCTCGCCGGGCGGCGCCTCCTCATCGCCGACGGCCACCACCGCTACGCGGCCGCGATGGCCTGGCGCGACGAGCTCGACCGGGTGAAGCCCGGCCTTCCGCAGGACGGCGGCCACCGCTTCACCCTCATGCTCCTGCTCGCGAAGAGCGACCCGGGCCTCGTCATCTACCCGACCCACCGGCTGCTCCGGACCCTCGGCGGGGTGTCTCCGGCGGAGCTCGTGGCGCGGCTCGCCCCGTACTTCGAGGTGCACGACATCGAGGAGGACGTCCGGCGCCCCACCGGGCGCGCCTGGGCCATCTCCAGGCTCTCCGAGCACATGGGGAAGGCGAGCTCGTTCCTGCTCGTCACCGCCGCCGACAGGAAGGTGCGCCTGCTCGCGCTGCGCGACGGTGTCGACCTGTCCGGCCTGCCGCTGCCGGCCCACGAGACCCTGCGCGCGCTCGACGCCAGCGTGCTCCACGGCGTGGTCCTCGAGGGGCTGCTCGGCCCGATCGCCGCCGCGCCCTCCAACCTGGACTTCGTGCGCGACGCCGGCGAGGCCGTCACGCGCACCCTGGGTGGAGAGTACGAGGCGGCGTTCCTGCTCAACCCCACGCCCATGTGGCAGGTGCAGGCGGTGGCCGAGGCCGGGCTCACCATGCCGCAGAAGAGCACCTGGTTCCACCCGAAGATCCCGAGCGGCCTCGTGCTCCGCCCGGTCGATCCCAACGGGCCGCCGTAGGCCCGGGGCGGCGGCCGCCCGGCCCCGCAATCCCTTTCCCGGGGGGCCGGATTGCGCTAAGTACCGCGCATGCCGTTCCCGCTCGATCGACCCCGCCGCATGCGCCGCACCGAGGCGCTCCGCGCCCTCGTGCGCGAGACCGTGCTCTCCCCCGACGACCTGATGTGGCCGCTCTTCGTGGTACCGGGGACCAGGGTCCGCAACCCGGTGAAGAGCATGCCGGGCGTCTTCCAGCTCTCCGTCGACGAGCTCGTGGCCGAGGCCCAGGCCGGATGGGAGGCGGGGGTCCGCTCGGTCATCCTCTTCGGCGTTCCCACGCACAAGGACGCCGCCGGCACCGGCGCGTACGACGAGGAGGGCGAGGTCGCCCGCGCCGTGCGCGCGCTCAAGAAGGCGCTCCCGGGGCTCGTGGTCGCCACCGACGTCTGCCTCTGCGAGTACACCGACCACGGCCACTGCGGCATCTTGAAGCCGCCGCGGGCCGGAGGCCCCGGGCAGGACCTCACCGTCGACAACGACCTCACGCTGCCCATCCTGGCGCGCGAGGCGGTGGCCCACGCCCGGGCCGGCGCGGACGTCGTGGCCCCGTCCGACATGATGGACGGGCGCGTCGCCGCCATCCGCAAGGGGCTCGACGAGGCCGGCTTCGACGACGTCCCCATCCTCTCCTACGCCGCCAAGTTCGCCGGCGCCTTCTACGGGCCGTTCCGCGACGCGGCCGAGAGCGCTCCGGTCGTCGGCCCGGGGATCCCGAAGGACCGCAAGGGCTACCAGATGGACCCGGGCAACTGGCGCGAGGCCATCCGGGAGGTGGAGCTCGACCTCGCCGAGGGCGCCGACATGGTCATGGTGAAGCCGGCCGTGCCCTACCTCGACATCGTGCGGCTCATCCGCGACCGGGTGAACGTCCCGGTCTCCGCCTACCACGTGTCCGGCGAGTACGCGATGATCAAGGCCGCCGCGGCCAACGGGTGGATCGACGAGGAGCGGGTGGTGCTCGAGACCCTGCTTTGCATCCGCCGCGCCGGCGCCGACTTCATCCTGACCTACGCCGCGAAGGACGCCGCGAGCCTCCTCACGGGTACCCGCCGTTGACCGACGAAGGCGCCATCCGCTACGACGTGGTGGAGGTGGCGCCGGTCACGGAGGAGACGCTCGCAGGCGTCCTGAACGACCGGACCGCCCGGGGGTGGAGCTTCCAGTCGATCCACTTCGTCATGCGGGAGGGTTCGCACCGGCCGGCCATGGCGTACCTGTTCTTCACCGGGAGAGGAGGGGGGGCGTCTCCCCCCGGCCACTAGATGCGCGACGCGCGTCCCGAGGGCTCGCCGTACCCCAAGGCCGACCTCTGGCTGCGCGGTCTCGCCCGCGGCGTCGACTTCCTGCTGGCCTTCGGGCTCGCCATCCTCGGGCACGAGCTGGGCGCCGTCCTGGCCGTCGTCTACCTGCTCGTGGCCGACGGCCTCCTTCACGGGCAGTCCCCCGGCAAGCGGCTCTTCGGCGTCCGGGCCATGCAGATCCCGAAGCGCGTCCCGGCCGGCTACAAGGAGTCGGTGCTGCGGAACGCGGTGTTCGGCCTCGTGGCGCTCTTCTACGTGGTGCCGCTCGGGTGGATCCTGCTGCTCCTCGTGGGGCTGCCCATCATCGCCTTCGAGTCGTGGATGGTCTGGACCGACCGGCTGGGCATCCGCATCGGCGACATCTTCGCCGACACCCAGGTGGTGGACGGCAAGGTGGTGACCAAGATCGAGGTGATCGCCACCCACGCGTTCCCCATGTCGCCGGCGCCGCCCCCGCCGAGCGC
>JBAVCR010000157.1:0-5531 GCA_049586815.1 Anaeromyxobacteraceae bacterium | reverse complement strand
AGGTGGTGGTGGCCGGCGCGACGCGGCGGGTGGACGTGCAGGCGAGCCTCTTCGACTACGGGGTGGCGAGCGTGCTCCTCGAGCTCCCGGTGGAGCCGGGGACGCCGCTCGAGGCGCTCGTCCCGCTCGCCGAGGCGCTGCTCGAGCGCCCCACCCCGGAGATCGACCAGGCCGCGCGGGGCGTGGCGATGGAGCTCGCCGGGGCCCTCGCGCCCGCGGTCCTGCGCCCGCACGCCTGGGAGGGCATCGAGACCTACACCGTCTTCTTCGTGCGGTCCTTCGAGGAGGCGGTGACCGGCGCGCGGCTCCTCGAGGAGGCCCCGCTGGCCCGGCTGCTCCTCGGCGAGACCGACCCGGTGCCGCTCTCGGCGGGCGAGCGGGCCGACGTGCTGAAGCACCGCTTCGCCTACCTCGAGAACGACCTCGCGGTGGTCGACTGGAACAGCGCCTTCGTGCACGAGCCGAGCGGCTCGAGCGACGTCCCCGACCTGCTCGAGCTGGCCACCGCGCAGCTGCTCGAGCTGCGCTACTACGACGCCTACCTGGACCGGGAGCTCTCCGCGCTGCGCGCCGAGACCGAGCGGGCCGGCAACTCCGGCCTCTTCACCCGTCGTTACAGCCGGCTGCTCCGCCGCACCGCCGCGCTGCTCGTCGACATGTCGGAGATGGTCGACCGGGTGGAGAACGCCGTGAAGATCGTGGGCGACTTCTACCTGGCGCGGCTCTACCAGGCGGCGCTGCGACGCTTCCGCCTCCCCGCCTGGCAGGAGTCGGTGCTGCGCAAGCACCGCATGCTCGCCGAGGTGAACCGCGTGCTCGCAGACGGCGCCGACGTGCGCCGGGCCGAGCTCCTCGAGCTCACCATCATCGTCCTCATCGCCTGGGAGATCGTCTGGGCGTTCTGGCGCCCCTGACCCCCCGGGACCCCCCGGAAGGGCCTGTTTCAGGGGTTATTTTGATCTTCGCCGTGCGTGGATCAGCGGATCAGGCCCATTTTACGGGCAAACGACGCCGATCGGCTGTTGACTCGCGGATCCGAAAGCGATATCCCGGTCGCACTGATTCGCCGGCCCGGCGCGGTTTTGCGGCGGTTTCCCGGCGTGGCCCAAGGAGGGTCGTACCATGAGCATGACGCAGGCTCAGTTCTTCGCCGCGGTCGCCGAGAAGGCCGGTATCTCCAAGGCCCAGGCCAAGGCTGTCTTCGGCGCGGTCGAGGAAGTCGTGATGAAGAGCCTCAAGTCCGCCGGCAAGATTCCGCTCGGCGGCCTGGGGGCCGTGAAGCTGCAGCAGCGCAAGGCGCGCATGGGCCGCAACCCGGCGACGGGCGAGGCCATCAAGATCGCCGCCAAGACGGTGGTCAAGATCGCCCCGGCGAAGGCACTGAAGGACGCCTTCAACAAGAAGAGCAAGTAGCCAGGCGACGACGCCGTGAACGGGGGCCTGCCGGACGCGATCCGGCGGGCCCTCGCGCTTTTCCGGGCCTTTCCGTGCGCCCGGATCTTCCTTGACAACCCCAGACCCGATCCGTAGCCTGCGAGGACTTTTTTCGAGGCATCTCCGACCCTTATGTCCCATCACGACCACTCCACCGCGGAGCGCGGACCGCAGGACATCGCGGAGTTGCCGAAGGACAAGGTGGCGCGGTTCGACGCCGCGCTCCCCGAGATCCTGAAGCGCTATCCGGCCGATCACAAGGAAGCGGCGATGCTCGCCGGGCTGCGCCGCGCCCAGGAGATCTTCGGCTGGCTCTCGCCCGCAGCCCAGAAGCTCGTCGCCGATCGCCTGGGGGCCCCGGTCACCCGCGCGGAGGAGGTGGCGACCTTCTACGTGATGTACCACACGCGTCCGGTGGGCCGTCACGTGGTCGAGGTCTGCACCAACGTCTCCTGCTCGCTGGCCGGCGGCTTCGACATCTTCGAGCACCTCTGCGCCTCGCTCGGCGTGGAGAACGGCGGCACCACGAAGGACGGGCGGATCACGCTGCGCCAGGTGGAGTGCCTGGGATCGTGCGGCACCGCGCCGGCCATGCTGGTCGACGAGGAGATGCACGAGAGCCTCACTCCCCAGTCGGTCCAGAAGATCCTGGGAGGCCTCACGTGAGCGAGACCTTCATCCTGACCCGGCGCTGGCCGAAGAAGGACCCGTCCCTGGCCGGCTACCGGGCCGACGGCGGCTACAAGGGGCTCGAGAAGGCGCTCGGCATGTCGCCGGCCTCCATCGTCGAGGAGGTGAAGGCCTCCAACCTGCGCGGCCGCGGCGGCGCAGGCTTCCCCACCGGCCTCAAGTGGACCTTCCTGCCGAAGGACGTCCGCCCCCGCTACCTCTGCATCAACGCCGACGAGTCGGAGCCCGGGACCTTCAAGGACCGGTACATCTGCGAGTACGACCCGCACCTGCTCCTCGAGGGCATCTCCATCTCCTGCTACGCCCTCGACATCCACCTCGCCTACATCTACATCCGGGGCGAGTTCGCGAAGCAGGCCCGCGCCCTCGAGACGGCGCTCGAGGAGTCGCGCGCGGCCGGGCTGCTCGGGCCCCGGCTCGGCGGCAAGGACGGCTTCGACCTGGAGATCCACGTGGTCCGGGGCGCCGGCGCCTACATCTGCGGCGAGGAGAGCGCCCTCATGGAGTCGGTGGAGGGCAAGAAGGGCTACCCGCGCTTCAAGCCCCCGTTCCCGGCCATCGTCGGCCTGTGGGGCAAGCCCACCATCATCAACAACGTCGAGACGCTCGCCAACGTCCCCTGGATCGTCGAGAACGGCGGGGCCGCCTTCGCCGCGCTGGGTGCGGGCAAGACAGGCGGGACGCGCCTCTTCGGCGTCTCCGGCAACGTGAAGCGCCCCGGCGTCTACGAGAAGCCGGCCGGCTACAACTTGAAGAAGCTCATCATGGAGGACTGCGGCGGGACGGCCAGCGGGCGCCCCGTGAAGGCGGTCATCCCGGGCGGCTCCTCCTCGCCCGTGCTGCGGGGCGACGAGATCGACGTCTCCCTCGAGCCCGACGCCATCAAGGCCGCCGGCACCATGTCCGGCTCGGGCGGCGTCATCGTCATGGACGACTCGGTCTGCATGGTCCGGGCGCTGGCGCGCATCGCCATGTTCTACGCCGAGGAGAGCTGCGGCCAGTGCACCCCCTGCCGCCAGGGCACGCCCTGGATGTGGAAGATCCTCGAGAAGATCGAGCGCGGCGAGGGCACCATGGACGACCTGAAGCTCATCGAGCAGCTGCCCGGCAACATCATGGGGCAGACCATCTGCGCGCTGGGCGACGCGGCCGCCATGCCGGTGCAGAGCTTCGTGAAGAAGTTCCGCCAGGAGTTCGTCGACCACGTCGAGGGACGGGGCTGCAAGCACGGCCAGGCCGCCTGGGGCGTCTCGCGCTCGGCGCGCGAGGCGTGGGTGGGCGGCAACCGCCACTGACCGAGGGACGCGATGAGCCTCACCGCCGAGCAGATCCTCTTCGTGGTCTTCGCCGTCCCGCTGCTCCTCTCGGCGGTCGGCGTGGTCGTGGCCCGCAGCCCGGTCCACGCCGCCATGAGCCTGGTGTCGGCCTTCTTCTTCCTGGCCGCGGTCTACGTGCTGCTCACCGCGCACCTGCTCGCCTTCGTCCAGGTCATCGTCTACGCGGGCGCCATCATGGTGCTCTTCCTCTTCGTGGTCATGCTGCTCTCCCTCACCGACGCCGAGCTGGGCGTGGAGAAGATGACCGCCCTGAAGCTGGTCGGCGCGGTGGGCTCGGCGGCCGTCCTCGCCATGCTCTTCGCCGCGGCGATCCAGTCCGGCCAGGGCGCGCCTCCGGCGGTGGGCGCCGACTACGGCACGGTGGCCGCGGTGGGCAAGCTCCTCTTCAGCAAGTACTTCCTGCCCTTCGAGGCCACGAGCGTGCTGCTCCTCGTCGCCATCGTGGGAGCGGTGGTGGTCGCCAAGGAGAAGATCTGACCATGGTCCCGACCGCCTGGTACCTCTTCCTCGCCGCCGCCCTCTTCGCGCTGGGCTTCGCCGGCGTGCTCGTGAAGAAGAACGCCATCATCGTCTTCATGTGCATCGAGCTGATGCTGAACGCGGCGAACCTGACCTTCCTCGCCTTCGCCCGGCAGCACGGGTCGATGAGCGGCCACGCCATCGCGCTCTTCGTCATCGCGGTGGCCGCGGCCGAGGCCGCGGTGGGGCTCGCCATCGTCATCGCCGTGTTCCGCACCCGCGGGACCGTGTCGGTCGACGAGGTCGAGACCCTGCGCGACGCGTAGGGCCGGCCTCAAGGCGCCCGCCACTCCCCCCGATCCCTGCTGCGTCGCAGGCTGCCTGCCTGCGGTGGGCAGGCTCGTCGCTGCGCGGCTCGACGTAGTTCCACCACGCCTGCGCTGCTCGTTCCTCGCGTGCCCACCTCGGCGACGGCTTCCTGCGCCTCGCGACGGGCTCGGGGGAAGGGGAGGGCGCTGTCACTCCTCGCCGGGCTCCTCGAAGCGGTGCACCTCGGCGGGGAGGTCGGCGGCGGTGCGCCGGACGAGCTCCTTCAGCCGTCCGGTCTGCATGTCGTAGACCCAGCCGTGCAGCCAGGGGCGCCCCTCCTGCTTCCAGGCCCGCTGGATCACCGACATCTTGGAGAGGTGGTCGACCTGCTCGACCACGTTGAGCTCCACCAGCCGCCGGGTCCGCTCGTCGTCCGAGGGCAGCCACGCCAGCTCGGCGCGGTGCCGCTCGGCGCAGTCCTTGATGTTCTGGAGCCAGCGGTTGATGAGGCCGAAGTCGGCGCGGGACATGGCCGCCTTCACGCCGCCGCACCCGTAGTGGCCGCAGACGATGATGTGGCGCACCCGGAGCTTCTGCACCGCGTAGAAGATCACGGTGAGCATGTTGAGGTCGGTGTGCACGACCTGGTTGGCCACGTTGCGGTGGACGAAGAGCTCGCCGGGCTGGCAGCCGGTCACCGTCTCGGCGGGTACGCGGCTGTCGGAGCAGCCGATCCACACGAACTCGGGGTCCTGGCCCTCGTTCAGCCGCGAGAAGAAGTCGGCCCGCTCCGCGGTCCGCTCCTCCACCCAGCGTGCGTTCGACTGGAGCAGCCTCCGGTACCCGTCCATGCCCATGGCCCGGAAGGGTAGCAGAAGCGCATGGCGTCGAAATAGGCGGCCGGGCGCCGCGTAGGGAGGGGCACAAGGAGAAACGCCATGAAGAACCTCGCCATCGTCGCCTTCGCCCTCGCCCTCCAGCTCGGCTTCCTCGTCCAGCTCGCCTCGCTGTAGCCCGCCGCTCGCGCCGGGGCGCGCGCTCCCGCCGAAGCGCTGCCCGGGCGGGGCCGTTCGGCGACCCCGCGCACGTGGACTAGGGTAAGCTCGGCCCCTCATGCTCGCGCGCTGCGCCTTCTGCCAGAAGACCTTCGAGACCGATCGCTTCGGGGTGCAGCCGTGCCCCCACTGCGGACAGAACGTCCACCTCGCCGACCCGAGCGGCGCGGCGCCCACCGAGCCGGCCCCGCCCCCCGCGGCGTCCGCTCCTCCACCGCCTCCGGCCGGCGCGTGGCAGGCCGGGTAC
>JBAVCR010000156.1:0-7846 GCA_049586815.1 Anaeromyxobacteraceae bacterium | reverse complement strand
GAGCATGGCGGCCGCTTCGGAGCGGGAGCCGGCCGCCGCGACGCCCTGCCACGTCGCGATGCCGGCCGCCGCCGCGGCGAGCCCCGTCGCGGCCCATGCGGTCGGGCGCATCCAGGTCCCGGAAGGCTCGGTGGCGATCGACGTCGCCGGCGGTGGCGGGCTCGCCGCGAGCACGGGGGGTGACGTCGCCACGTCCACGACCACCGATTCGTCGTGGGCGAGATCGATGGTGGTGGCACTCGCGGCGCCGTCCACCTCCACGGCCACTCGCCACGTGCCGGCGGGCAGCAGGACCTCGATGGGAACGGACCCCGCCGGGCGCCCGTCGACGGCGCCCTCGCCCGCCCCGCTCCGCGTGGTGAGGCGCAGTCGGAAGCGCGGACGCGACGCGACCCGCGTCCGTGCCGCCTCGAACTCCTTGCGGAAGGCGGGGGAGAAGGCGTCGGGGTCGGGGCTCGCCAAGGGGTCGAAGGCGAGCACCCGCTCCATGGCGGCGCGGGAGGCCTGGCCGTTCCCGAGCGTCGCCTCGGCGACGGCGAGGCGGAGGAGCGCCCTCGTCCACGCGGCGTCGGTGGCGGCGCCGGCGGGCCATCGCTCCAGATCGGCCAGGGCCTGCCGGAGGAGGCGGGAGGCTCCGCGGTAGTCGCCGGCCCGCGTGGCCGCCTCGGCGGCGGCCTCTGCGGCGGCTGCCCCGGGATCGGCCACGGCCTGGGCTGGAGGGACGGCGACGAGGAGGGCGGCGGCGAGGACGAAGGTCACGGGGCGAGGGCTCCGCTCGATATCGCTTGCAATCGCCGTGGGATGGCCGGGGCGGCCACCTCCTGGACTGACCGGCGGGCCATCGGCCGAACGACGGACCGAGGGTCCGCGCCGTGAACGAGGGAACCCGATATCCGGTGTGTCCGGACGGACGTCTGGAGACGGAATGGCTTTCGCATCGATGGTTCGTGATCCGGGATGTCGGTCCGGCTAAGACATTTCCTTACTCCTAAAGGGGGCTACCCTTGGACACAAGTCCGGCGCATCGGAGCGCCCTTTCCCTGCTCGTCCTCTTCGCCTTCGCGTCCGGGGGGTGCGGAGACCTGCCCGAGCCGAAGGCCTGCGACACCTCCGCTCCCTGCCCCGCCGGCGCCTGGTGCCGCAGCGGGCAGTGCGTGGCGAATGCGCCGCCCATCGCGGTGATCGACGCGCCGGCCACTCCCGGAACGAATCGACCCCTCCTCCTTCGCGGCGGCGCGAGTCGCGACGACGACCCGGGCGACGCGGTGTCCTCCTGGTCCTGGAAGATCTCCCCGCCCCCCGGCACGACGGCGTGCGAGCCGCTTCCCGGCCAGGGTTCGGGTCCCGACATCACCGTGGTCTTTCCCTGCCCGGGCGACCACGAGGTCTCCCTCACCGTCACCGACACCCAGGGCCTCGCGAGCCCGCCGCGCACGGTCCACCTCGGAGTGGCGCCCACGCTCGATCCGCCGCTCCTCTCCGCGGGGCCCGACGTGGTCGTGGGGCACCGGTGCGCCGGCGCACCGCTCGCCTGCACGCCCTGGGACGGCGTCTCGGGAGACGTCCTCCTCACCGCCGCGGGCGAGGTGCCGGCCGGCGTGAGCTTCACCTACCGGTGGTCGGTCGAGACTCCCGCGGAGCTCGGCGCGCAGCCTGCCCCGCGGATCACCTTCACCCCGTCCGAGTCGGCCGCCGAGCCGCGCGTGCGCATCGAGACGCCGGGGTCGGCCATCTCCGGCCGCTACACCTTCGTCGTCCAGCTCACCGACTCGCGCGGCATGGTGGCCGTGGCGCGGCAGCGGATCGACGTCACGAACCGGCCCCCGTTGCTCTCCGGTGGCGGCGCGGTCCTCCTGCCCCACGGGTACGAGCCCGGGACGCGCCGCTTCGTCGCCTCGGGAGAGACCGCTCCCGCCGCCTGGAGCGATCCCGACGGCGACCCTGTGGCGTCGCTCGGGTTCACCTCCGTCCACGCCGGCGACGGCGGCGCGGTCTTCGACGTCCAGGACCAGGGCGACCGGGCGCGGCTCACCGTGGTCGTGCCCTACGAGAAGCCCGCCGACGCATCGCGCCTCATCGGGCCCTCGGTGTCGCGGCGGGTGGATCTCGCGGTCGCCGACGTGAACGGGGCCCGCGCGGCCACCTCGTGGGAGGTGACGGTCGCGAACCGCGCCCCTCGCCTCGCCGTGGCCGTCCCGGCCGCGTCGGTGGACCACACCTTCGAGTCCGCGGCGGCGCGCTACGCCGCGCAGGCGGCGCTCTCCACCTGGGTGGACGACGACGGCGACCCGATCTCCCTCGCCGTGACCGGCGACGGCCGCTGCGCCGACCTCTCCGAGCGGCAGGGCACGGCCTGGGTGACCTGCAGCGCTCCCTTCACCGGGAAGCCCGACCCCGGCGTGCTCGTGGGCACGCGGGTCCTCGCCGCGTCGGCCCGCGATCCCTTCGAGGCCGGCCCCGTCCAGGAGACCCGCCTCGAGATCCGGAACCGCCCTCCCCGGCTGGTGGGCACGCAGATCACGCTCGCCATGACCTGCAATCCCGACCGCACCTGCTGCACCACCGATCCGGGCAAGGGCAGCTGCGCCGAGTACGACTTCACCTGGGTCGAGACGTCGGCCGTCGCCCCGGTGGCCGTCGACGACGACGGCGACCCCATCGACGTCGCGGTGTCGGCGGCCGGGGGCTGCCTCACCGCCGCGCCGGTGGCGGGCGCCTGCACCGGGGCGGCCTGCAGTCCGCTGCTCACCCTGTGCGGGAACCGCTGGACCTGCGGGGAGTTCCTGCCGGGCGGGTCGCTCGCCGTGAGCGTGGGCGACGGGCTCGTCTCCGCCAGCGGCGCCTTCCTGGTGGACGCGGTCTGCCGTCCCTGAGCGCGGCTAGGTGCCCGGCACGAGCCGCTTGCGCTCGAGCGCCGCGTCGGCCGCCGCCGCCAGGTCCTCGGGGCCGAGCGCCTTGTCGAGGACGGCGTCGGCGCCGGCCGTCTCCATCCGCTTCTCGAGGGCCGGATCGAGCGTGCCGGCGATGACCACGATGGCGAGCTCCGACTCGCCGCCCGCGCCGCGGATGGTGCGGACGAAGGTCTCCCCGTCCATCGCCGGCATGCGCACGTCGGTCACGAGGAGGTCGAGCGTGAGGAGCTCGTCGGCGACGATGTGGAGCCCCTCCTGCCCGTCGCGGGCGGTGAGCACCTCGAAGCCGCGCGCCTTCAGCGAGTCGGTGAGCGCGCGCAGGATGAGCGCGTCGTCGTCGACCACGAGCGCCCGGCGCGGCCGGGCCGAGATGCGCGCCAGCACCGCCGCCAGCTTCTGGCGTCCGGCTTCGTCGAGCTCGATCTTCACCCCCATGCCCCGCGGGTTGCGGAACATGACGATGGCCGGGGCCCGCAGCTGGGTGCCGCCCGGCAGCCGCATGTCGAGGGTGAGCCTCGTCCCCTCGGGCGGGGCGGCCTGGGTGCGCACGAAGGCGCCGCCCTGCGAGAGGTTCTCGACGTAGTCGTCGGCGAACTCCTCGGGGTTGGCGTACTCGAGCCGGGCGGTGGGGCCCTCCTCGGCCTGGACCTTCACCGGCGCGTTCACCGTGTAGCGGGGCGCGATGCGCGAGTTCACCGAGGGGTCGAACGGGCTCGTGGCGTAGGTGGCGAGCGCCGCGGCCAGGATGGGCGAGATGCCGTCGATGATCAGCGTGAATCCGGCCGGCTTCCCGGGGGCGGCGTCGCGCTCGTCGCGCACCTCGACGACGCGGGCGCGCCCCTCGAGCGGGCGGTCCATCCTCGGGACGCGGAGCAGGACGGTGAGCACGTCGCCCACCGGCGGCGCCGAGACGCCGGGGATGAAGAGCTGGTGGCCGGCCGGGTTCCAGGTGACGGACGCGAAGGCGGCGCTGCCGGCGTCCATGGAGAGGGTGGGCTCCGCCTCGGCCGACGGGCGCCGGTCGGGGGCCGCCCCGGCCACGTTGGCGATCCGGGCGGCGGCGTCGGCCAGGCTCTTCGGCCCCACGTCGACCGAGCGCACCTCGCAGCGGGCTGCCCGGTCCAGGACGATCTTCCGGTCCTCCGGCAGGACGCCGGAGAGGTTCCAGGGCATGCCGCCCGCCCGCGCACACCAGTAGTGGAAGCGGGCCTCGGCGGCCGGATCGAGCTCGCGGGTGCGGGCCACCACGATGAAGGTGTGGGTGGCCGGGCTGTACCCCAGGTCGGCGTCGACGAGCTTGCCGCCGAGCAGGCCGGGGAGCCATGCGGCGAGCCGCTCGGCGGCGAGTAGCCGGTCGCCCACCACGCGCTCGAAGGAGGCAGCCAGGACCTGCATGTCGCCCTCGGGCACGGGAAATCCTCTCCGACCGCATCGCCTGTGGCGGCGGGTCTCGGGGGGATTGTAGTCCTCCCGGGCCGGCGGCGGCGACGACCAACCGGGGTACACGGTCGGTGGACGAAGGTGGTGGCCTGTGCGCCTGGCCCGTTTGGGGCCCGGCACGCAGCGTCAGCGCAGGATCTCGAGCGTCTCCCCCACCGCCAGCACGCGGACGCGATCCGGCGGGATGGCGCGTCGCACCCGCTCCGCCTCGAGCCGCACCGGCGGCTCGTCGAGCGGCTCGTCCGACTGCTTGAAGGTGCCCCAGTGCATGGCCACGAAGGTGCGGGCCCCCAGGTCCTCGAAGGCCTGCAGCGCCTCCTCCGGGTCGACGTGGACCGAGCGCATGAACCAGCGCGGGTCGTAGGCGCCGATGGGGAGGAGGGCGACGTCGATGCCGGGGAAGCGGCGGCCGATCTCCCGGAACCCGGAAAACCAGGCGGTGTCGCCCGCGTGGTAGACCGTCGCCGACGGTCCCTGGATCACCCAGCCGCCCCAGAGCGTGGTGTCGCGGTTGCCGAGGCCCCGACCGCTGAAGTGCTGGGCGGGCACGAAGGTGATGGTGAGCCCCCGGAAGTTCACCGACTGCCACCAGCGCATAGGGACGTGGACCAGCTTCTCCCGGGAGAGCGGCGCGTCGGTTCCCAGCCCGCCCATCACCGGCGCTCCCACCGCGCGCAGCGTGGGCACGTCGAGGTGGTCCCAGTGGTCGTGCGAGACGAGCGAGAGGTCGACGTGCGGGAGCTCCTCGGGACGGAGCGCGGGGGGGACGTTCCTTCCGATCACGCCGGCCGGCCCCATGCGGTCGCCCAGGACCGGGTCGAGGAGCAGGGTCACCCCGTCGATCTGGACGAGGAAGCTCGCGTGGCCGAGCCAGGTGACGCGCGCGCCCGCTCCCCGGGCCGGCGGTTCCCGGAGGCGGGCCCGGTCCACCTCCACGGTGGGCACGGGCGCGCGGTCGGGGCTCTGGCGCTTCGTGCCGTCGAGCCGGTCGAGGATCTGCCAGCGCAGGAGGTCGCCGAGGCCATGCTCCTCGCGCGGGTCGAGGTTCATGAACCGCCCCTCCTCGTCGCGGGGCTGGGGCCCGGCCGGTCCCGGCGTGGGCGGCGGGGGCGTGACGGCCGCGGCGAGCAGGGCGACGAGCGTGGAGAACGGGGGGCTCATCCGAGCGCCAGGAGCTGCCGCGTCATGTCGAGGAGCCAGTCCCCGCGGTGCGCGACCCGCAGCGGCTCGGCCGGCAACCCGAGCCGCTCGACGATCCGGTTGTAGCCGAGGGCGGCGAGCGCCTGGAGGTTCACTGCGTCGTGCAGGTTGTACTCGACGAGGAGCCGCAGCGCGCCCGGGTCGCCATCCAGGTGGCGGCGCCAGAGCACGACCGCGTCCCAGCCTCCCAGCCCGGAGAGGTGCGGCGGCCGGAGGATGCCCTGCGCCTCCTCGAGGAGCTTCAGCCCGCCGCGGTGGCCGAGGCGCCCCCAGAGGTGCCGGAGGTCGACGTGGGCCGGCGGGGGGCGCCAGCCCGGGAAGGCGCGGCGCAGCACCGGCACGTCGAAGGAGAGCCCGTTGTAGGTGACGAGCAGCTTCCAGCCCCGGCTCGCGGTCGGGAACTCCTCGAGGTCGCGGCCGCGCACGAAGACGCGCGGGCCGTCGCGGTCGAGGACGGCGACGGCGGTGACCGTGTCGCCCCCGTCGGTCTCGATGTCGAGGAACGCGGCATCGTCGGCGAAGGTGGGGAAGAGCCTCCACCGCTCCCGCGACGGCATCATGGCGGCCAGCGCGCCGGCGTCGCGCGCCTCGAGAGCCGTCCGTGCCCGCCCCACCGCCTCGAGGAGCCGGGAGTCGAGGCGCGAGGCGGCCGCGCCGCGCCTGGCCTCGAGGTCGTCCCAGGTGGCGATGCCCTGCGACCAGAGCTGGCGCTCGCGCCAGGGACCGATGCCCTGCGTCAGCTGGAAGGTGCGCTGCAGCACGACCCGAGCGTAACCCGGGGCCGCAGCAGGCGCAGCCCCGGACGGTGAGGCGCGGCGCGCACCGCACGAGGATCGCTTTGCTGCGGCCCCGCTCCGTCAAGGCACGCGCGGGTGGTGGCGCGTGCGCGATGGGGAGCGGGACCGAGAGCGCGCGCCGGCCGCGCCCCCATCCGTGCGCCAGCTGGCGCGGGGGTGCCTTCCGACGAGGCGTGCATCCGCAGGGGCGCCGGGACCCGGCTCCACGCGGGTGCGCAGTCCCCCGGCGCTGCGAGGCCGCCCACACCCTCACCCGAGGACCAGGGCCGAGGAGGAAGGTCACCCCCGCGCCGGCGGCGACCGCCAAGGGGGGCTCCGGCCGACGCGCGCCCTCACTCCCGCTCCCACGCCGATCGCCACGCGCCCACCTCCTGTGCGTGCCGCACGAACGATTCGTAGTACGGATGCCGCGCGACCGTCGCCGAGTCCCCGACGACGACGAGCTTCTTCCGCGCCCGGGTGATGGCGACGTTCATCCGCCGGACGTCGGCGAGGAACCCGACCTCGCCCTCCTCGTTGGAGCGGACGAGGGAGACCACCACCGCCTCCTTCTCCCGGCCCTGGAACCCGTCCACCGTGTCCACCTCGAGCCCCTCGTCGACGCGCGGGGCGAGGAGCTGCCGGATCCGCTGCACCTGCGCGTCGTAGGGAGAGATGACGGCCACGTCGGTCGGCGCGACCCCGAGGGCCAGCACCCGCTCCACCTCGCGCGCCGCCAGCGCCGCCTCCCCCTCGTTGTGGCGCGAGTCGGACCCTTCCGGAGCGCCCTCCTCGAACCCGGTGCCGGCGGTGTCGACGAAGAGGAGCGGCTCGTCGTCGAGGCGCCAGCCGGCCACGGCGGGGTGGGCCCGCAGCGCGCCCCCGTAGCTCGCCCGGGAGGGGAAGGCCATGATGTCCTCGTTCATCCGCCGCTGCTCGACGAGCGTCACCTTCACGGCGTCGCCGTGCGCGTCGACGAGCCGCTCGAAGAGCGAGAGGCCGAGCCCGCCCTGGGCGGCGGCCGCCGAGATCACCGTGGGGGGAAGCTGCAGGTGGTCGCCGGCCAGCACCGCACGGTCGGCGCGGAGCAGCGCGAGCAGCACGGCCGGCTCGGTCGCCTGGGTGGCCTCGTCGACGACGGCGAGCCCGAACCGGCGGCCGGAGAGCGCCGGGGCGTCCTGCCCGGTGAGCGTGGCCACCACCACGGGCGTGCGGTCGAGCACCTCCCGCTCGGCCTTCTCCTCGAGCCTGCGCGCCTCGGCGAGCAGGGCCCGCGCCTCGCGCTCCCCCGCGCGCGCCTCGCTGAAGCGCCCCGGGCCCCGCCGCTCCTTGCGCTTCCGGGCGTCGCGCCGGAGCGAGAGCGCCTCCTCCACGAGCCCCTCGGCGATGCGGGCCGACTCGTGCCCCGCCACCCGCGCCTCGAGCGTGTGGTCGAGCAGCGCGGGGACCACGCGGGCCGGGTGCCCGACCCGGACCCCGTCCACGCCCGCCGCGAGGAGCCGCTCGAGAAGGTTGTCG
>JBAVCR010000155.1:0-6842 GCA_049586815.1 Anaeromyxobacteraceae bacterium | reverse complement strand
CCGCCACCCCGGCCCGCCGCAGCGACGTGCGCCCGGTGGAGCGGGCCCCCGTCCCGCCGTTCTGGGGGACCCGCGTCGTGCCCTCGGGCGCCATCCCGCTCTCCGCGCTCTGGCCCCACCTCGACCTCCCCGAGCTCTTCAAGCTGCAGTGGGGCGTCCGCGCCAAGGGGGAGGAGTACGAGCGGATGATCCGGGAGGAGTTTGGCCCGCGCCTCGAGGAGCTGAAGGCGGAGGTGACGGCGAAGGGCTGGCTCGGGCCGCGGGTCGTCTACGGGTACTTCCCCTGCCACGCCGAGGGGAACGACCTCGTGGTGCTCGACCCGGAGCACCGGCGGGAGGAGCGGATCCGCCTGCGCTTCCCGCGCCAGCCCGACGAGCGCAACCTCTGCCTCGCCGACTACTTCCGCACCGAGCGCGGCGGCGACGTGGTGGCCTTCCAGGTGGTCACGGTGGGCGACCAGGCCTCGCGGATCGCCGAGGAGATGCAGGAGAGGGGGGACTACACCCGTGCCCTCTACCTGCACGGGCTCGCGGTGGAGACCGCCGAGGCCCTCGCCGACCACTGGCACGCGCAGGTGCGGAGCGAGCTCGGGATCGCCCCGGACCAGGGCAAGCGCTACTCGCCCGGCTACCCGGCCTGGCCCGGCCTCGAGGACCAGCGGCTGCTCTGGAAGCTGCTCGACCCGGAGCGGAACATCGGGGTCTCGCTCACCAGCGCCGACCAGATGGTGCCGGAGCAGTCGACGTCCGCGATCGTGCTCCACCACCCCGGGGCGGTCTACTACACCGTGAAGGGCGCCCTGCCGGTGGCGTGACCATGCGGCGGCGGCTCCCGGCCTGGATGGGCTACCTCGGCGCCGCGGCGCTCGTGGTCGGGACCACCGCCATCGGAGCCGCCACCCGGGCCGTGCTCGACGTCCCCGACGTGGAGATGCTCTACGTCGTCGCCGTCCTCGTCTCCGCGGTCTTCCTGGGACGCGGGCCGGCGGTGGCCGCCGCGGCGGTGGGGGTGCTCGCCTACGACTACTTCTTCGTGCCGCCCACCTTCACGCTGAACGTCGCCGACGGCCGCTACCTCTTCACCTTCGCCATGATGTTCGGCATCGGGCTGCTGGTCTCGACGCTGGCCCAGCGGGCCCGCGAGGCCGCCGTGCGGGCCGAGTCCGAGGCGCTGCGGGGCACGCTCCTCTCCTCGGTCTCCCACGACCTGCGCACGCCGCTCGCCTCCATCACCGGGGCGGCCACCACGCTGCGCGACCAGGCCGTCGACGAGGAGACCCGGCGCGAGCTCGTGTCGGCCATCTGCGACGAGGCGGAGCGGCTGGAGCGGCTGGTGGGAAACCTGCTCGACATGACGCGGCTCTCCTCCGGCGCGGTGGTCCTGCGCCGGGAGTGGATCCCCGTGGAGGAGATCGTGGGCGCGTCGCTCGCCCGGACCGAGGGGGCTCTCGCTCGGCACCGGGTGCGCACCGAGATCCCGGCCCCGGCGGCGATGGCGCTCGTCGACCCGCTCCTCCTCGAGCAGGCCCTCGTGAACCTGCTCGAGAACGCCGCCCGCCACACCCCTCCCGGCACGGACGTGCGGGTGCGGGCCGACGCGGGACCTGGCGGGCTCACGCTCGATGTGGCGGACGCCGGCCCCGGGATCCCCCCCGGGGAGGAGGAGCGGGTCTTCGAGCGCTTCCACCGGGGGGGCCGGGCGGCCGGCCAGGGAGCGGGGCTCGGGCTCGCCATCGCCCGCGCCATCGCCGAGGTCCACGGGGGAACGCTGCGCGCCGTCGCGCGGACCGGCGGGGGCGCCTCCTTCCGCCTGCAGCTGCCCGCCTCCGGGGCGTCGCCGCGCGTGCCGGCCGAGGCGGACGACGGGCCCGAGGCGCCGCAGCGAAGGGAGGGGCCGTGAGCGAGGGGAAGGAGCTCGTGCTCGTCGTGGAGGACGAGCCGCAGATGCGCCGGTTCCTCCGCGCGTCGCTGGGCGCGGAGGGATACCGGGTGCGCGAAGCCTGGACGGTGGCGGACGGCGTCCGCGAGGTCGCCGCCGAGCATCCCGACGTCGTGCTGCTCGACCTCGGACTCCCCGACGGCGACGGGCTCGATCTGGTGCGCCGTGTCCGCGAGTGGTCGCGGGTCCCGGTGGTCGTCGTCTCGGCGCGCGGCCGGGAGGACGAGAAGGTGGCAGCGCTCGACGCCGGCGCCGACGACTACCTCCCGAAGCCGTTCGGCACGAAGGAGCTGCTCGCCCGGCTGCGGGTCGCGCTCCGTCACGCCCGGGCCGGGTCCGCTCCCGGGAGCCCGGTGCTCGAGGTGGGGCCGCTGCGCATGGACCTCGACCGGCGCGAGGTCTCGGTGGAGGGGCGCGCGGTGCGGCTCACCCCCATCGAGTGGCGGCTCCTCGCGCTCCTCGCCCGCCACGCCGGCAAGGTGCTCACCCATTCCCAGATCCTGCGCGAGGTCTGGGGGCCGAACGCGGCCTCGCAGCCCCATTACGTGCGCGTCTACATGGCAGAGCTCAGGAAGAAGCTCGAGGCCGACCCGTCGCGGCCGCGCCTGCTCGTCACCGAGCCGGGTGTGGGCTACCGGCTCGCCGACGCGCCGCGGGGCGGAAGCGCCCCGTAGCCCGGGCCCGGGGCTGCCCGTCAGCCCTCCTCGGCGAGGGTCACGCGCACCGGCAGCACCATGGCGTTCATCCCGGCGAACTGGAGCCGCCGCTGCAGCGAGTAGGCGGTCTCGTTGTGGAGCAGCCGCTGGTAGAAGCGCTCCACCTTGAAGATGAGCTTGCCGGCGAAGAAGACCGATCGGGGGAACTCGCGGCTCACCTCGAGCGCGAGCCGCTCGGCCTCCGCCACCGCCTCGGTCGCGACCGAGAGCCGGTAGCCGGCGGCGAACCCGAGACGGTGCGCCAGCTCGACGTACTGGCGCAGCGAGGCCTCGGTCCGCTCCCGGACCCGGTCCACCTCCTCCACCCCCTTCATGGTGGCCGCGTCGATGACGCCCACCGAGAGGAAGATCACGTTCCGGAAGTGGTTCGGGAAGAGGCGCTGCACGGTGAGGAGGGCGTGGATGCCGAGGCCGGCGTAGGACCCCACCAGCATGACGGCGGTGGGCGCGCGCGGGTCGAGCGGCTTCTCCGGGCCGGGAGGGGCGACGGGGAGCGCGGCCATGACGGCGTCGAGCCGCCCGAGGTGCGACTGCACGTCCCGGTAGTGGCGCCGGATGCGGACGCACACCGCCACCACCGCGCCGGTGACGACGATGGTGACCCAGCCGCCGGCCTGGAACTTCTGGGAGACGATGCCCACCAGGATCCCGGCGCAGAGCAGGAAGGCGAGCCCGTGGATGGCGAGGTCACGGGTGCGGGCCGGCTCGCGGTGGGTCCACTGGAAGCGGAGCATCGCCGCCTGGGAGAGCGAGAAGGTCACGAAGACGTTGATCGAGTACATGGTGACGAGCTGGTCGAGGTGGCCGCCGGTGAGGAGCAGGGTGGCGAGGCTCGCCGCTCCCATCAGGATCACGCCCGACTGGGTGACGAGGCGATCGGAGAGGCTCGCGAACCGGTGGGGCAGCCAGCTGTCGATGGCCATGTTGGACATGACGCGAGGGCCGTCGAGGAAGCCGGCCTGCGCGGCCACGAAGAGGAGCATGGCCTCCACGGCGAGCGTTCCCGTGACGTACCAGCGCCCCACCGGCAGGCCGCCCAGGCTCCAGTGTCCGGCGAAGTTCTCGAGGAGGACCGCGTTCATCGTCTTTCCCTCCTCGGGCCGCGCGCGGAAGAGGAGGTAGGCGAGCAGGATGCCGCCGGCGGTGATGGAGAGGGAGATGGCCATGTAGGCCATGGTCCGCTTGGCCGTCGCCACGCGCGGCTCGCGCATGATCTGGAGGCCGTTCGAGACGGCCTCGATGCCGGTGTAGGTTCCGGCGCCCATCGAGTACGCGTAGACGAACACGCCGGCGAGCGCTACCCATCCCATCGACCCGACGGCCGTCCTGCCCTGCGCGGCGAGCTCCCCGGCGATGGCGGGCGCCTCGCCCAGGTGGGAGCCCACGCCCCCGAAGACGAGGATGGCGTGGGTCACGAGGAAGAGGGCGAAGATGGGGGCGAGGACGGTCACCGACTCCTTCACGCCCCGCAGGTTCAGCACCACGAGGAGCAGGATCGCCGCCGCCTCCGTCGGCACCTTCCAGGCCGCCCAGCCAGGGGGGAGGAAGCTCCAGATGGCCTCTCCTCCGGCCGCGATCGACACCGAGATGGTGAGCACGTAGTCGACGAGGAGGGCGGAGCCGGACACGAGGCCCGCCCCGGGGCCGAGGAGCCGCGTCGCCACCACGTAGCCGCCGCCGCCGAAGGGGAAGTGCTCGATGATCCGTGCATAGGCCACCGAGATGAGGAGCACGGTGCCGGCGGTGGCCGCCGCCAGCGCCGGGGCGAGGAAGTGCAGGTCCCCGATGGCGCGCCAGAGCTCGTCCGGACCGTAGGCCGACGAGGAGAGCCCGTCGGCGCCGAGCCCCACCCAGGCGAGCAGCGCGATGAGGGAGACGTTGTGGTAGGTGCGCGGGTCCTGGATGTCGCGGGGCGCTCCGAAGAGGAGCCGCCTGAGCCGGCCGCGGGGCGGGGCAGCGCCTCCGGCCTCCCCGGGCTCCGCCTCGGGGCCGGGGACGGGTTCGTTCTCACCGTTCAAGAAGTTCTCCTCCGCCACGCGCCCGAGCGATCCGCGCGGTCGTCGGGAGGAGGATAGGAAAGGCGAGGTCAGCACCGGCTCAAGAGGCTTCCTGGGCGCATCAAGAACGCATCAAGACGGGCCCAGGCGGCGCCCGTGGCGGGGATTCTTGACCGGTTCTTGATCATCGAGCGCCGGACCTTTGCACCGCCCTGACGGCGACCGTCCTAGGCTTCGGGGTGGAGGCATCCCATGGCGGAGAGGTCCCCGAGTTTGCGCGTCGTCCCGCCCGCCCCGCCTGCACCCGGCCGGCGTCCGTCGGACCGCCTCGACGGGGCCGCCCTCTTCCTCGTCGCGGTCGGGCTCCTTCCCGTGGCTGGCCAGGCCCTGCTCGGCGGCTGGTCGGAGCGGGAGGTGGGCGCCGGACTCGCCATCGCGGCGCTGGCGGCCTCCTGGGTCGTGGAGACGGCACGATCGGTCCGCGGCGACCCGGAGGGGCCCGGTTGTCCACGCTCCATCCACGGCCGCTCCCCGGGATTTCCACCAAGGAAATCGGCCTTTCCCACCATCTGCCGACGATGATCCCGTCGGACCCGCCTGCTATCCTCCGCGCCTTCATGGGCGAGCCACTGGCACTTCGCGGCGTCCGCGACCTTCCCCACAATCTCGAGGCGGAGCAGGCGGTCCTCGGCGCCGTGCTGCTCGACGAGACGGCCTTCGACCAGGTCGCCCCGATCCTCAAGGCCGAGGACTTCTACGCGCTCTCCCACCAGCACGTCTTCGCCGCCTTCGAGGAGCTCGCGAAGGAGTCGCGCAAGATCGACCCGGTGCTCGTGCAGCAGCGCATCGACGCGAAGGGGCTGCTCGGCGCCCAGGTGCCCCGCGAGCTCGTCTTCGGCCTCGCCGCCTCGGTGGGGTCCTCGGCGAACGCCGCCCACTATGCGCAGGCGGTGAACGAGCTGGCCCGCCTGCGCCGCATGATGCTCACCGCGCAGCGGGTGGTGGAGCGCGGGTACGAGGCCGGGCCGCGGGTGCGCGACTTCCTCGAGCAGGCGCAGCAGGAGGTCTTCGGCGCCGCCCAGGGCAACACGCTCGAGACCATGAAGCCCTTCGCCGAGGCGATGGGCGCCGCGCTCGACCGCCTGGAGGCCATCCACGCCCGGGTCAAGGCCGGCCTCTCCCACATCACCGGCGTGCCCACCGGGCTCCCCTGGCTCGACGACCAGATGCTCGGCCTCCAGCCCGGGACGCTCGTCATCGTGGCCGCCCGCCCCTCGGTGGGCAAGACGGCGCTCGCCCTCAACATCGCGGCCCACGCCGCAGTGAAGGGGGAGAAGAAGGTGGTCTTCTTCTCGCTCGAGATGCCGTCCGACCAGCTCGCGCTCCGCCTGCTCGCCAGCGAGGCCAAGCTCGACAGCGAGCGGGTCTCGAAGGGCAAGCTGGGCCAGCACGACTGGGATCGCATCATGACCCACGGCGAGCGGCTCATGGGCGCGCCCATCTGGTTCGACGACACCTTCATGCTCTCCCCGGTCGAGCTGCGCTCCAAGTGCCGCAAGCTGAAGCGGGAGGGCGGGCTCGACCTCGTGGTGGTCGACTACCTCCAGCTCATGCACGCACCGTCCGAGCGCGCGAGCCAGTCGCGCGAGCAGGAGATCGCCACCATCAGCCGGTCGCTGAAGGCGCTCGCCAAGGAGCTCGACGTCCCGGTGGTGGCCCTCTCGCAGCTCAACCGGGCCGTCGAGAAGCGCAAGGGGGAGCGCCCCATGCTCGCCGACCTGCGCGAGTCGGGCGCCATCGAGCAGGACGCCGACGTGGTGATGTTCCTGCACCGCCCCGAGCCCGAGGGCGAGTCGCCCCAGGACGCCATCAATTCCGACGTGCAGGAGGTGGAGCTCATCCTGGCGAAGCACCGCCAGGGGCCCACCGGGCTCATGCCGCTCGTCTTCTTCCGCAAGCACACCCTGTTCGCCGCCAAGCAGCGCGACGCGGTCTAGCCGTGTCCTCGCGGCGCCTGGTGACCCTGCTCGTGGGCTTCGGCCCGGCGACGGCCTGGGTCGCCTGGCTCACCTGGCGCCACGCGCCGTCCCTCGGCGCCGGTCGCGCCCTCGCCGTCGCCGCCTTCACGGGATTGGGCGTGCTCGGTCTCTCGGCGCTCGTGCTCGCCTGGACCCCCTGGCTGCTCGAGCG
>JBAVCR010000154.1:0-15645 GCA_049586815.1 Anaeromyxobacteraceae bacterium | reverse complement strand
GCAGGAGCGCCTCGAGCGTCGCCTGTGCGCCCGCGAGGTCGCCGGCGCGCGCCTGGTAGAAGGCGAGCGTGAAGGCGTAGCGCCCGTCCCCGGGGCGGAGCGTGGCGGCCTGCCGGGCCAGCCGGGCCGCCTCGGCGGCGTCCCGCTCCCCCACCAGCACCGCCAGGTTGAAGGCGGCGGCCGCCATCCGGGGATCGGAGCGCAGTGCGGTGCGGAGCGCCTGCTCGGCCCCGGCGCGGTCGCCGCGCTCGGCGAGCAGCAGCCCCAGGTTGAAGGCGATGCCGGCGTGGCCCGGCTGGTGGGCGAGCGCCTCGCGGAGCAGGGTCTCGGCCTCCGCGCCGCGGCCGTTCACCGCGAGCAGCATGGCGAGGTTGGCCCGCGCCAGGAAGAGCTGGTCGTCCACCGCCAGGGCCCGGCGGTACTGCTTCTCGGCGTCGGCGGTGCGCCCGAGCGAGGCGTAGAGGTTCCCCAGGTTGTACGGGCCCGAGGGCAGGTCCGACATGTAGCGCTGGCCGGCCTCGTACTCCTCGAGCGCGGCGGCCCAGGCCTTGCGCTGCGCCTCGGGCAGCCTCCGGGACGGCGGTCCGGCGAGCCGAGCCGCGGCCTCGGCGCGCACCGCCCGCACCGGGTCCTGTACGAGAGGGCCGAGCAGCCGGGCCAGCCGCTCCGGATCGCCCCCCTCGACGCGGCTCGCCGCGGTGACCCGGACGAGCGGCTCGGGATCGGCGAGCGCCTTCGCGAGCGCGGCAGCGGCGAGCGGGTCGGGGTAGCCGGCCAGCAGGTCGAGCGCGGTGGCCCGCACCACCACCGGATGACGCGGATCCTCGGCCAGGCGGACGAGGTCGCCCACCGCGCCCTCGGCGCGCGCCCGCCCGGCGGCGATGGTGGTCCCGTAGTGCGGCTTCCGCTTCTTCCCGTACCAGCCGTCGTACTTCTCCCCGATCCAGGCGAGCGACCTGTCGTCGTGGCACCCGGCGGCGCCGCAGGCGTTCGGCACCCCGATGCTCGCGGTCAGGTCGGGGCGCGGCACCCGCATCGAGTGGTCGCGCCGGAAGTGGACCACCATGAAGTTCCGGCCGGGCATGTGGCAGGAGACGCAGAGGACGCCTGCGCTCGGCTTCCCCTTCCACTCGGCCTTGTGGAAGTGGTGGGTGGGGGCGTCGTAGACCTCGGGCCGGTGGCAGCGGGTGCAGAGCGCGTTGCCCTCGTCGCGCCGCTTCCCGGAGTGCACGTCGTGGCAGTCGGCGCAGCGGACGCCGTTCGCGTGCATCTTGCTCTGGGTGAAGGCGTGCCACTCGAAGTCCTCGTCGAGGATCTGCCCGTCGGCGTGGAAGGTCCCCGGGGCGAGGAGCGTGGGGAGGTAGTGGTCGAGCAGCTCCCCTCCCGGTGCGGGGGGATCGGCGAACTGGGCGCGCCGGGAATGGCAGGGGGCGCACTGCGACACCATCTCCGCCGGGGTGAGGCGGGCGGTCTTCGCGACCAGCCCGGCGTTCTCGACCGGGATCCGCCCCATGGCCGGCTGCTCCGCCCAGGCGACGTGCCGGGAGCCCGGTCCGTGGCAGGCCTCGCAGCCCACCATGATCTCGGACCAGGTGGTCTCGTAGGCGTCCTTCTCGGGGTCGAAGCGCTTCCGGACGCCGGTCGAGTGGCAGTCCGAACACATGGCGTTCCAGCCCTGGCCGGGCCGGGTCCAGTGGAGCCAGTCGCCGGGCGGCGCGGTGGGCCCGGGGTTCACGTGGAACCAGCGCCGCTCCCTCGTGTCCCAGGCGGCGGAGAGCACCTGCAGGCGGCCGCCCGGGAAGGGCACGAGGTACTGCTGGAGGGGCGCGACGCCGAAGGTGTAGGTCACCTCGTGGTCGCGCATCTCGCCGTCGGGCCCCTCGGCGTGCACGAGGAAGCGCGGGCCGTCGCGGAAGAATCGCCAGGTCTTGCCGCGGTGCTCGAGCGTGGCTCCGCCGAAGTCGCCGAGCACGGTCCCGTCCCTCGCCGCCTGCATCGCGGCGGCGTGGTGCGACCCCTTCCAGGCGGCCCAGGCCTTCTCGTGGCACCCCTTGCACTTCTCGCTCCCCACGTGGCGCGCCTCCGCGTCGGGAGCGACGCGCGGTGGACGGACCGACCGCAGCCCGAGGTAGAGCGGGACGGAGAGGACGATGGCCGCCGTGGCGACCACGCCCGCGATCCGGTGGCGGCGGAGCGAGGCGTCCATCGGGCTAGAGGTACGTCACCTGGGAGGGCTCGAAGCGGGCTCGCTCGATGCGCCGGCCGGTGTCGACCTTCACCACCCCGCCCTCGATGAGCACCGGGAAGAGGTCGAGGGCGCGCGCCGCCGGCGGCGAGAGCACGTCGCCGTTCCGGTCGAAGGTGGAGGCGTGGCACGGGCAAGGGAAGTTCCCCTGCTTCTCGTTCCACGGGACCGTGCACCCGAGGTGCGTGCAGCGCGAGGAGAGGGCGAGGAAGCCGCCGTCGGAGAGCCGGACCAGGTAGAACCGGCCGCCCGGGAAGGCGCGCACCGACGCGGGCGTGAACTCCCCCACCGGCCCGGCCACCACGAGCCCCGCACCCCGCGCCGCGCCGGACCGGCCCGGGGCGAGGTAGGCCACCACCACGGCGAGCAGCTCGACCGCGGCGAGGATGCCGAGCCCCTTGCCCACGCGTCCGAGGAAGTCGCGGCGGCCGGGGGCGGCGGGCTCGAGGGCGGGCGCGGTCATGGCAGCGAAAGGGCCATTCCCTGGCCGCGGAAGAAGACGCCCACCGCGGTGAGCACGACGAAGGAGGCGAGCGCGAAGGTGGAGGCCGCCTGCACCGACTCGATCCGCGTCCCGCCGCGCCGGCGCGAGAGCCAGGCCACCCCGGCGAGGAGGAGCGCGGCCGCGGCGAGCGGGAGGAGTCCCTGGCGCACCGCCGGGGGGACCGCCGGGAACCAGGGCCTCGCCCGGCGGAGCGGCTCGTTCGCCACGACCATCGCAGCGGTGAGGAGGCCCCCCGCCGCCGCCGCGAGGAGCGCGTGTCGGGCGCCACGCGCCGATCCGAACCACCGCCCGGTGGGGCGATCGGCCCCGGCGAGCGCGGGCAGCGCCACGAGGAGGGCGAGCGCGAGCGCCGGGACGGCCACCGCGCCGAACGACGGGTGGAGGTGCACGAGCAGCTCCTGCACGCCCATGAAGTACCAGGGAGCCTTGGCCGGGTTCGGGCTCATGCCCGGGTTGGCCTGGGCGAGGAGCGGGGCGTTCCAGGCCGCGGCGAGGAGCAGCACCGCCGCGGCCACCACGAGGGCCATCGCCCCCTCACGCTGGGTGAGATGGGGAGAGGTGGGGACGAGCGGCCCGCGCGGCGACGCCGGGTCGCCCACGTCGTCCGGCAGGATGACGCCCCCCGCCTTGCGCACCAGCCAGAAGTGGAAGGCGAGGAGGAGGAAGAGCGCGATGGGGAGGAGCGCGACGTGGAGGACGAAGAAGCGGGCCAGCGTGGCCGGCCCGATCTCCGGGCCGCCGCGGGCGGCGCGGAGCAGCGCCCCGCCGGCGAGCGGGACGTACTCGAGCATCCCGGTGGCGATGGTGACCGCCCAGTAGGCGAGCTGGTCCCAGGGGAGCAGGTAGCCGGTGAAGGCGCAGGCGACCACGAGGAGGAGGAGCGCCACGCCCACGAGCCAGTTGCCCCGGCGCGGCGGGAGGTGGCCTCCCCGGTAGAACACCCGGAGCAGGTGGAGGAGCGTCACCGCCACGAGCCCGTTCGCCGCCCAGTGATGGGCGTTGCGGACGAAGGCGCCGAAGGGCACCTCGTCGACGAGCCTCGCCACCGTCCCGTAGGCGCGCTCGGGCGAGGGCTCGTAGACGACGAGGAGGAGCGCCCCGGTCACCGCGAGGAGGAGGAAGAGCACGGCCGATGCGCCGCCCAGCCCGAAGGTGCGCGGGAGCGGCAGCGCCGCGGCGGGAACGAGCCTCGGGTGGAGGTGGAGGACGAGGTTCGAGAAGCCGGAGGGCTTGCGGTCCGGCCCGGTCGTCGGCGGGGCTGTCGCGGTCGGTGGGATCCGGGGATTCTACCCTCGACCAGCGCCCGTGGGGCCCCGGCGTTCCGGTGGTTGGCCCTCGATGCCCGGTGGCCACGCCACCCGGGTGAGATGGCGTCGGCACGAGGGCGCGATCCCGATCGGCCCTCCCCCCACGCAGGTGCGCCTCCCCGTCTCCACCGACCGTGAGCGGGGGCGCGAGCCGGGCGAATCCGGGTGCACCAGCCGGGCGACCGGGGCCTCGCGACGAGGCGCACATCCGCAGGGGCGCCGGGGGCCGCCTGCAGCCACGTGTGTCCTGGCCCGGCGCTGCAGGGCCGCGCCCATCCGCCCCCGAGGACCAGCGACTCGGAGCGAGGCGCCCGGTCGCCCGGCGGCGTTCACCACGGGGAGAGCACCCCGCCCGCGCCCTCGCTCAGTAGGAGGAGAGGATGAGGCCCACCTGCGGGCTCCAGGAATGGACCGGCTGCAGTCGCGTCACCGCCATCCAGCTCGCCTCGATGGCCTGCCCCCGCGCGAAGAGGTCGAACCCGACCTGCAGGCCGCCCTGGAGCCGGAGCTGCGTCCACATGCCGGGCGCCTGCTGCCAGAAGAGCTCGGCGTTCACGAAGGGGGTGATCCAGGTGTGCTCGACGTCGAGCTCGCCGGCGGCGAGCGTCGCGTCGTGGAGGACGCCGACCCGCAGGTCGAGGGCGTGGCTCTTCGCCCGGTCCGGGCTCAGCACCTCGCGGAGCACGTCGGCGAGGAGCCAACTCGCGTAGACCCCGACCCCGAGCTGCGCCGCACCGTCTGCGGGAACGAGGTAGGTGAGGACCTGCGCCTGGATCCGCACCCCGTCCGCCACCTGCACGTAGGCGTCCAGCTCCGGCTGCCAGGCAGTGGCGGTCTCGGCGCCGAAGAATCCCTCGGCCCGCGCCTCTCCCCCGATCGCGGCCCACGACGCGACCGCGAACACGAGGAGGCGCCCGACCCGGCTCGGCATTACACAGGGCAATCTAACCCGAACCCGGCAGCTTCGAAGGGGTGCACCTTTCGAGGCACGACGGGAGCGACCTTGCGCGTGGTCGGGGGAATCGCCAGACTGCGCGCGGACGTACTGGACTCAAAAAAAAGGAGGAGCACCATGAACCGCATGATTCCGCTGGCCCTTCTGGCGGCCCTCGCCACCGGCTGCGCCACCACTTCCTCGGTGAAGGAGGAGATGGCTCCGCTGGCCAACCGGGTGACGGCGCTCGAGCAGCAGGACGCCGCAATGAACGCCAAGCTGGCCGACCTGCTCAAGAAGGCCGACGCCCAGTCGGCCGACGTGCAGGCGCTCCGCAAGGAGATCGCCAACTACAACGCGGCCTCGCAGAAGTCCGCCGCCGACGCCGAGGCCGCCGCCGTTCGCGCCGAGACCGCGGCGGCGAAGGCTGCCAAGGCCTTCGAGCTGCGCCAGATGAAGGGCGCCAAGTAGCACCCGTCGCGCGGGGGGCGCGGCATTCCGTCCGTGCCCCCTCGCGCGGTGTTCAGCTCCGGTCCTCGGTCACGTCGACCGGGTAGCCGCGCGCCTCCTTCACCGCGGCCTCCAGGCGGTCGCCGGCCACCAACCCGGCGAGACCGCGCTTCGCGACGAGCTTGCGCGCCTCGGCCAGGTTGTCGATCCGCGAGTCCGGATCGACGTGGGCCTCGACGAAGACCCGCCCGCCCTTCACCCCCACCTTCACCGGCTCGCGCACGATCACCACCTGCGCTCCCACCGGCACCTGCTCGTAGAGGACCGGGATGTCCTCGGGGTAGAGCCGGAGGCAGCCGTGGCTCGCCTTCCGTCCCACGCCGAACGGCTTGTCGGTGCCGTGGATCAGGATCGACCCCTTCGAGAGGCGGAGCGCATGGGTGCCGAGCGGGTTCTCGGGCCCCGGCGGGACCACCGCGGGAAGGTCGGGCTCCTCGCGGCGGATCGAGGCCGGCGGGTACCACGACGGGTTCACCTGCTTCTGGACCACCTTGAAGGTCCCGGTGGGCGTGAGCCAGCCCTCCGACCCGATGCCCACGGGAAAGGTCGTCACCGGTCCTCCGCCCTTCGGCAGGTTGTAGAGGCGGAGCTCGGAGAGGTTCACCACCACCTTCCCGGGCGAGGCGGCGCGCGGCACGATCCAGGCGGTCGGCAGGACCACGGTCGCGCCCGGCGTGGGGACGAAGGCGTCGAGCGACGGGTTGGCCGACTCGATCTCGGAGAATCCCAGGTCGAAGTCGCGGGCCATCTCGATGAGCGACTCGCCGGGCAGGACGACGCGCGTGCAGACCTCCCCGAAGACCTCCACGGCCTTGCATTCACCAGGAGTGGCGCAGGTCGCGACCTGGACGATCGGGCAGGGCGGGGGAGGCGCGGGCGGAACCGGCGAGGCTGCCGGGGCCTCCGCGACCGGGGGCGCATGGGCGCAGCCCGCGCCGAGGACGAGGAGGAGGGCGAGGACGGGCCAGGCCCGGTGGCGCAGGTGCACGTACATGGGACCACGATCTAGGAGAAGGACGGGGGCGTGACAAGGGGCGGAACCGAGGTTAGCGTGGTGGGGTCCGGACCGCCCGGACGACCATGCCGACCCTCGCGCTCCTCGCCCTGCTCCTCGCCGCGGGAAACGCCCCCGCCTCGGCGGAGTCCGCCCCGGCCGAGGAGGTCGACCAGTCCCCGTCCCGCTGCCCGGACGACGGGGACGTGGTCGCGGTCTTCACCCGCAAGCGGGAGATCTGGCTCTGCAGCAGCGGCGAGCCGCTGGCGCGCATCCAGGTGGCGCTCGGCCGCGGGGGCAAGGGGAAGAAGAAGGCCGGCGACCACCGGACGCCGCTCGGCGCCTACACCCTCGGCGAGCCGCGCAGGTCGGGCAAGTACGGCCTCTTCATCCCCATCGAGTACCCCACGCCCGAGCAGGCGGCGAAGGGGCACTCGGGCACGGCGGTGGGCATCCACGGCCCGCCGCGCGGCGTGACCGAGCCCGACTTCCCCACCACCGCGGTCGACTGGACGCTCGGCTGCGTGGCCACCGGCAGCGACGCCGACGTGGAGACGGTGGCCGAGTTCGTGCGGCAGCGGCGCCCCATCGTCGTCGTCCGGTAGCGCGCCGTCAGGCGTGTGCCTCGACCGGCACCGCCGCCGCGGGCAGCGTCACCCGGAAGGTCGAGCCGGCGCCCACGGTGCTCCGCACGTCCAGGCTTCCCCCGTGGGCGTCGACGATGGCGTGGCTGATGGGGAGGCCGAGACCGGTCCCCTTCCCCACCCCGCGGGTCGTGAAGAAGGGCTCGAAGATCCGCTCGAGGAGCTCCGACGGGATCCCCGCGCCGTCGTCCTCGACCTCGACCGTCGCCGTCCCTCCCGGCCCGCCGCCGACGCGCACGACGATCCGGCCGCGCCGCCCGTCCGGGATGGCGAGGGCGGCGTTCGAGACCAGGTTCACCACCACCTGCTCGAGCTGCCCGGCCGAGGCGAGCACGTCCGGGGCCGGGCCCATCTCCATGACCATCTCGGCGCGGGCCGTCACCGAGGACGGGAGCCACTTGAGCGCGCCCTCCACGACGTCGGCGACGCGGACCCGGGTCCGCCGCGGGTCGGGTCGGCCGAAGATGGTGAGGTCCTTCACGATGCGTGCGATGCGTTCCGCCCCGGTGCTGGCGTCGACCAGCATCTCGAGGAGCTCGTCGGCGATGCGCTCGAGGGTCACGGCGTCGGGGGACGCACCCCGCCGCGCCGCCTCCTGGAGCGCGCGGATCTCCTCGAGCGCCGAGCCCTGGCTGGCCGTGACGATGGCGAGCGGGTTGTTCACCTCGTGGGCCACGCCGGAGACCAGCGTGCCGAGCGCCGCCATGCGGGAGGCCGCCGCCAGCTTCACCTGGAGCGCCGCGCGCTCCTCCTCCGCCCGCGTCCGGTCGGTCACGTCGACGATGCTGGAGAGGAGGTGGGGCTCCCCGTGGAGGCTGATCCTCCGCATGGAGACGAGGCAGGTCCCCATCCGGCCGCTCCGGTTGCGGTAGCGAACCTCCTCCGCGGGCGGCCGGTCGGAGGTCCGGAGCGCCGCGAGGAGCCGCTCCCGGTCGGACGGGTCGACGTAGAGCTGGAGCTCCAGGGGCGTGTGGCCGAGGGCCTCCTCGCGCGTGAAGCCGGTCACCTCCTCGAACGCGGGATTGAGCTCCACGTAGCGACCGGTGTCCGCCGCCCCGATGGCCATGGCCACGGTGCTCCCCTGGAAGGCGGCGGCGAAGCGCGCCTCCGACTCCCGGAGCGCGGCCTCGGCCCGGAGGCCCGTCGTGACGTCCTGGAAGAAGCAGACCATGACGCCGCCCCGGGCGTCGATGAGGCGCACGCTCGCCGAGACGTCGATGAGGCGCCCGTCCCTCGTCCGGTGGCGGGTGTGGAACCTGTCGAACCCGCTGGTGCGGATCCGGTCGAGGCGGGCGGCCGTCTCGGCGGGCGCCTCCAGGGCCTCCACGTCGGAGACCCGCATCCGCAGGAGCTCCTCGCGGGAGTAGCCGAGCATCTCGCAGGCCGCGGCGTTCACGTCGACGATGCGCCCCTCGCGATCGATCGTCCAGAAGGAGTCGAGCGCCGTCTCGAGCGTGGTGCGCAGGTAGCGCTCGTTCGCCTCGACCCGCTCCTCCGCCTGCCGGCGCTCGGTGAAGTCCTGGCAGAAGGCGACGAAGCGGTCCTCGGCCACCCGCACGGCCCGCAGGAGGACCTCGATGCGCCGTCCGTCCCTCCGGACGAGCGTGTACTCCTGCTCGAGCCGCCCCGTCTCGAGCAGCGCGTGGAACTCGGCGATGGCCCGTTCCTGGCCTGCCGGGGGCGTGATGTCGGCGATGGACATCTGGAGGAGCGTGGCGGCGTCGACGCAGAGCATGTCGAGCGCTGCCGGGTTGAAGTCGACGAAGCGGCCACCCCCGTCGACGACGAAGATGGCGACGGGCGCGCCGTCGACGTAGCCCCGCGCCCGGACCTCGACCGCGCGGACCAGCGTCTCCCGCTCCAGCTCGGCCACCCGGTCTCGCGCCTTTCGGTGGCGGTCGGCGAGGGCGCTCACGAAGGCGCCGACGGCGAGGAAGAGGACCATCGAGGCGAGGTCCGCGCCGTCCGGGACCCCGAAGCTCCCCGCCGGGTGGATGACCCACAGCCAGGTTCCGAGCGCGGAGAGGACGGTGGCGAGGAGGCCGGGGCCGAGGCCGCCCACGATCGCCGCGATCGCGACGGCGGGGAAGGCGAACAGGAACGGAGGCTCGATCCAGCGGGAGAGCGCAACCTTGAGCCCGATGCCCGCCGCCGCCGCCACGACGGCGACCGCGTAGCGTCCGAAGCCCGCGCGTGCAGGCTCCGGCGGACGCGCGCGCGGCGCTCCCTGGACCATGGCCCTACCCCCTCCGACCCGGATCGCCCCACTCCGCGGCCTCTCCCCGGGTCCCGCGAACCGAGAATCTCCGGTGGGGATTCATTTCACAACGAGACGGGAGGGATGGGTCGCCGCGGACCCGTCGCGTCGACGTCACGGATCCTGCGCCATGGCACGGACCTCCACGCGGAAGGTGGCCCCGTGGCCGGGCCGGCTCGTGGCCGTGACCGTCCAGCCGTGCGCGGTGACGATGGAAGGAGGAGTCGCGGAAGCCGACGGCTCCCGTGCATTTTGCGCCGTGGGGGTCCTCGGTCCCGGCCCGGAGGTTGTAGTCTCCGGCCCCATGCCTTTCGCCCTGCTCCTCGCCCTCGCCCTCACCGCCACCCCGACCCCCCGCACCTTCCGTGTCGACGCCTTCCACACCGGGAACGCCACCGAGGAGCGCTTCGCCGTCGACCGGCTCGTCCTCGAGCCGCTGCCCTTCCCCGGCAACCCGGAGCGCCCGGTCGACGAGCTCAACCTGGGGAAGTACCTCTTCGAGGTTCGCGACCTGGCGACGAACCGGCTCGTCTACTCGCGCGGCTACGCGTCGGTCTTCGGGGAGTGGGAGACCACCGCCGAGGCGAAGGAAGTGAACCGCACCTTCCACGAGTCGTTCCGGTTCCCGGCGCCGGAGCGGCCGGCGCAGCTCGTCGTGAGGAAGCGTGACCGCAGGAACGCCTTCCGCGAGGTCTGGTCCACCGTGGTCGACCCGAAGGACATGTTCGTCGACGACTCCGCGCCGGCGCCGGCGGGGAAGCTCGTCGAGATCCAGCGGAGCGGACCACCGGAGCGGAAGCTCGACCTCCTCGTCCTCGGCGACGGCTACACGGCCGCGGAGTGCCCGACCTTCGAGGCCCAGGCCCGCAAGCTCGCCGTGGCCCTCTTCTCGGTCGAGCCGTTCCGCTCGCGCCGCGCCGACGTGAACGTCTGGGCCCTCTGCCCGCCCGCCCGGCAGAGCGGCGTCTCCCGTCCCTCCACCGGCGTGCACCGGAACAGCCCGGTGGGCGCCTCCTACGACGCCTTCGGGTCGGAGCGCTACGTGCTCGCCCTCGACAACCGGCGCTTCCGCGAGGTGGCGTCGCAGGCGCCCTACGACTTCGTCGCCATCCTGGTGAACGCCGAGACCTACGGCGGCGGCGGCATCCAGGGGCTCTACGCCACCGTGGCCGCGGGCAGCCTCTGGGCGCCCTACGTCTTCGTCCACGAGCTCGGCCACCACATCGCCGGGCTCGCCGACGAGTACTTCACCTCCGACGTGGCCTACCTGCCCGGGGAGAAGCTCGAGCCCTGGGAGCGGAACGTGACCACGCTGCCGGATCCCGCGCGGCCGAAGTGGGGCGCGACCCCGGGAGCGCCCATCCCCACGCCCTGGGACAAGGCCGACTACGAGAAGCGCGCCCGCGAGTTCCAGGAGAAGCGCAAGGCCATCCGCAAGCGCAACGGGCCGGAGGCGGAGATGGACGCGCTCTTCCTCGAGCAGAAGCGGGTCGAGACGGCGCGGTTCGCGGTCGAGCCCTTCGCCGGCAAGGTGGGGGCGTTCGAGGGGGCCAACTACGAGCCGAAGGGGGCCTACCGGTCGGAGATCGACTGCATCATGTTCTCGCGGAACGACGTCCCGTTCTGCACGGCCTGTCGCTCCGCGCTCGAGGACGTCCTCGATCAGTACACGGCGACCGCGACGAGGGGCCCGGCGGGCGCGAAGGGCAACCGGTAGGGGCCGGTCACGCCGGCATTCCCACCGGGTCCCCGACCGCGCCGGCGTCCTCGCGCGCCTCCTCCGGGCGGGCCTCGACCTCGTGGCGGACCACCAGCACGTCGCAGGGTGCGGTGCGGATCACCTGCTCGCTGACCGAGCCGAGCACGATGCGCCGCACGCCGGTTCGACCATGACTGGCGGTGACGATGAGGTCGACGCCGGCGTCGCGGGCGAAGCCGACGATGGCGGGTGCGGGAGGTCCGGAGAGCAGGACGGTGGCCACCGCCTCCCCGGTGATCCCCTCGGCCTCGGTCCTCCAGGCGGCGAGCTCCCGGGCGCCGGCCTCCTCGGCGGCCCAGGCGGGCGGCGAGAAGGCCATCTCGGCCCCGTGGTGCAACGGCTCGGCGACGTGGAGCAGGGTCAGGCTCGCCTCGTGCCTGCGCGCGAGCCTGGCCGCCTCGTGCATGGCCCGGCGCGACGGCTCGGAGAAGTCGATCGGGCAACAGATCCGGTCGTAGTCGTCCATGGCATGCCTCCCCGGGGCCCCCGGCAGGCCGCCCGGGCCCCTTTCCATGATCGACCCGCCGGCATTCCCGGAGCCTCCATGGGGCCGGGTCTTCCGGGGTGCCCCGTTCGACCTGCCCGCAACGATCCGCAAGCCCGCGGAATCCTGTTGGGTTGCAACCTTCCGGCTGGGCGAAGCGGTGGCCTATGATCCGGGGGTCGTGAACGCCCGCCACGTCCCCGCGCTCCTCCTCGCCGCGCTCGCGACGTCGACCGCGGTCGCCCAGGGGACGGACGCGAAGGGCGATGCAGCATGGCTCGCCGGGCATCCGGTCGTCCGCGTGGGGCTCGAGGCGGACTACCCGCCCTTCTCCTTCGTCGACGCCGCGGGGAAACCGGCGGGCGTGTCCGTGGACTACCTCCGCCAGGTCGAGCAGGCGCTCGGCGTCCGGTTCGAGATCGCCGCCCGCTCGAACCTCCCCACCCTGCTCGAGATGGCGCGCCGCGGGGAGGTCGACCTCCTCGCCTCGCTCACCCGGACGCCGGACCGGGAGGCCTACCTCCACTTCACCCGGCCCTACTTCTCGTCCCCTCTCGTGCTGCTCGTCCGGCACGAGCAGGACCGCCCCGATCGTCTGGAGGAGATGGCCGGGGCCCGGATCGCGGTCTGGCACGACTCGGCCGCCGCCGAGTTCCTGCGCCGGAGCTTCCCGCGCGTGGAACAGGTCCCCGCGGCGAACGACGACGGCGCCGTCCTCCTCGTGCTCTCCGGGACGGTGGACGGCGCGGTGGCCGACCTGGCGAGCCTCTCCGCCATCCTGACCTCGACCGGCGTCCACGGCCTGCGGGTGGCCTCGCGGGTGGGGCTGGGCTACGACCACGCCTTCGCCTCGAGCTCTCCCGAGCTCGCCCGGCTCGTCGACGACGCGCTGCGCGCCATTCCCCCTGGGGAGGCGCGGCGCATCCGCGAGCGGCACGTGGCGCTCGACGTCACCCCGGCGCCTCCCGACCCCCACCGGTGGGACTGGGTGGCGTTCACCGCCATCGGCGCGGCCCTGCTCTCCCTCGCCATCCTCGGCATGAACCAGGCCCTGCGTGTCCGGGTGGCGAGCCGGACCCGGGAGCTCGCGGCGAGCGAGCGGCGCTACCGGCTGCTCGCCGACCGCGCCCGGGACGTGATCTGGATCCTCGACCTGCGCACCACCCGGTTCACCTACGTGAGCCCCTCCATCGTCCACCTGCGCGGCTACACGCCGGAGGAGGTGATGGCCGAGCCTCTGGAGCGAAGCCTGACGCCCGAGTCCTTCCGGCGCGTGCAGGAGTCCATGTCCCGCATCGGGACCTCCGGCGAAGTCGATCTCCAGACCGGGGTCTTCGACCAGCCCTGCAAGGACGGCACGGTGAAGCACGTCGAGATCACCACCACTCTGGTGCGGGAGGACGGGGTCCCGACGCAGATCGTCGGCGTCTCCCGCGACGTGACCGCGCGCGTGGAGGCCGAGCGGGCCGACGCGGAGCGGGAGGGGTACCTTCGGTCCATCCTCGACACCGCGCAGGACGGCTTCTGGGCGGTCGACCTCTCGGGAAGGATCGTGGACGTGAACCCGGCCGCCTGCGCCATGCTCGGCTACTCCCGCGGGGAGATGGTCGGGATGCGGCTCGCCGACGTCGACCGCAGCGAGTCCCCGGAGGCGCTCCAGCACCACATCCAGCGGGTGCGCGAGCGGGGGCACGACCGGTTCGAGGCCATCCACCAGCGCAAGGACGGGAGCCTCATCCAGGTCGACATCGCGGTCACGCTCATCGGGCTCCGCGGCGGCCTGCTCGTGAGCTTCCTCCACGACGTGACCGGGAGGCGCCGGGCCGCCGAGGCGCTCGAGCGGTCCCGCCGCACCCTGCTCGTGCTCACCCGCTGCCGGGAGGCGGTGCTGCGCGCGGAGAGCGAGCAGGAGCTCTTCTCCGGCGTCTGCCAGGCCATCGTGGAGACGGGCGGGTACCGGATGTGCTGGGTGGGCGCGGCGGAGAACGACGCGCGCCGGACCGTGCGCCCGGTCGCGCACGCCGGCCACGAGGACGGGTACCTCCAGGCCGTCGGCATCACCTGGGCGGACGAACCGAGCGGCCAGGGCCCCACGGGGAGGGCGATCCGCGAGGAGCGCGCCGTGGTCGGGCACGACTTCGCGAACGAGCCGCGGCTCTTCCCGTGGCGGGACGAGGCCCTGCGCCGCGGCTACCGGTCGTCGTCTGCCTTCCCGCTCGTCCACGGCAACGAGAGGATCGGCGTCCTCGTCATGTACTCGGGCGGCCTCGCCACCTTCGGCGAGGAGGAGCTCCGCCTCCTCGGCCAGCTGGCCGACGACGTGGCCTTCGGCGCACACGCGCTGCGCCAGCGCGCCGCCCGCGCCCGCGCCGACGCGGACCGGGAGCGCGCGCTCCGGGAGCTGAAGGTGGAGAAGGACCGCTTCCAGGCCCTCCTCGAGCGGACGAGCGACCTGACCCTCGTCATCAGCCCGGAGGGGATCATCACCTTCGCGAGCCCCGCGTCGCAGGCCATCCTGGGGATTCCCCCGTCGGAGATGGTGGGGAAGCCCGCCCTCGACTTCATCCACCCCGAGGACCGGACCCGCCGGGAGACCTCGTTCGCCTCCGTCCTGCGGGACCCCTCTCTCGTCCAGCACCTCGAGCTGCGCGTGCGCCGCGTCGACGGCACCTGGGCGCTCGTCGAGACCCGCCGCCGCAACCTCGTGGACGTCCCGGGCATCCACGGCATCGTGGTGAACAGCCGCGACATCACCGAGCGGCAGCGCATCCGGGAGCAGTTGCAGCAGGCGCAGAAGCTGGAGAGCATCGGGCGGCTCGCCGGGGGAGTGGCCCACGACTTCAACAACCTCCTCACCATCATCCTCGGCTGCGCCACCGATCTCCGGAAGCGGCTGGCGCGGGAGGGGCATCCGGCGACCGAGTACGCCGACGACGTGATCGGGGCGGGCCGGCGGGCCGCCGACCTGACCCGCCGCCTGCTCGCCTTCGCCCGCAAGCAGGTCGTCGAGCCCGTGGAGCTCGACCTGAACGAACGGATCACCTCGGAGACCCGCCTCCTCGCCCGCCTCCTCGGGGAGGACGTGCAGGTCAGGGAGGAGCTGCAGCCGGGTCTCTGGACGGTGCGCCTCGATCCCGGGCTCTTCACCCAGGTGCTCATGAACCTGGCGGCGAACTCCCGGGACGCCATGCCCTCGGGCGGCGTCTTCACGCTCACCACCGGGAACGTCCTCGTGGCCCCGGGCCAGCCGGTTCCCGACGCCGAGATGGGACCCGGCGCGTACGTGCGCCTCGCCGTCTCCGACAGCGGGATGGGGATGACGCCGGAGGTGCTGGCGCACGTCTTCGAGCCCTTCTTCACCACCAAGGCCACCGGGGCGGGCACCGGTCTCGGGCTGGCCACCGTCTACGGGATCGTGAAGCAGAGCGACGCCTTCATGGGCGTGCGGTCCACGCCGGGGAACGGCGCGACCTTCGAGATCTTCTTCCCGCGCCATGACGCCGGGGCGGCGGAGAGCTCCCGGAGCGCCGGCGCCGGCGCGGCGTCGGGCAGCGAGACCATCCTCGTCGTCGAGGACGACCCCGGCGTGCGCGCGCTCGTGGTGCGGGCGCTCCGGGAGGGCGGCTACCGGGTGCTGCCCGCCTCGGGCGGGGACGAGGCCGAGTTCATCGCGCGGGAGCTCGAGGGTCCCCTCGACCTCCTCCTCTCCGACGTGGTCATGCCGGGGCGAACGGGCCCGGAGGTGGCCCGGGCCATCACGGCCCTCCGGCCCGGCGTGCGCGTGCTCTTCGTCTCCGGCTACACCCACGACGCCATCGGGCGGAAGGGAGAGCTGCCGGAGGGAACGGAGCTCCTGCACAAGCCCTTCACCCCGGAGGTGCTGCTCTCGCGGGTGCGCGCCGTGCTGGACCGCCGTTCCGTCCCGGCGGGCTGACCGCCTCATAGCGCTACCCCATTGCGTTGAGCCGTGATGTTTGATCTAACGTGCTCGGAGGTGGTCATGCCC
>JBAVCR010000153.1:0-16648 GCA_049586815.1 Anaeromyxobacteraceae bacterium | reverse complement strand
GTCCGGATCCGTCCGGACGGCGCCTCGTCGCCTTGGGACCGCCTACACGAGCCCCATCGCCGACATGGCCTTCGCCACCTTGATGAATCCGGCGATGTTCGCGCCCACCACGTAGTTGCCCCGGGCGCCGAACTCCTCGGCGGTATTCCAGCAGTCCTCGTGGATGTTCTTCATGATGTTGGCGAGCCGCTTCTCCGTGTACTCGAAGGTCCAGGAGTCGCGGCAGGCGTTCTGCTGCATCTCGAGCGCGCTCGTGGCCACGCCGCCGGCGTTGGCGGCCTTGCCCGGCCCGTAGGCGATCTTCGCGTCGAGGAACACCTTGATGCCCTCGGGCGTGGTGGGCATGTTCGCGCCCTCGCCCACCGCGACGCAGCCGTTCTTCACGAGCGTGGCGGCGTCCTTGCCGTTCAACTCGTTCTGGGTCGCCGACGGCATGGCCACCTGGCAGGGGACCTCCCAGATGTTCCCGCCCTGCACGTACTTCGCGTGCTTGCGGACCTCGACGTAGTCCTTGATGCGGCGCCGCTCCCGCTCCTTCAGCTGCTTCACGAGCTCGAGGTCGATCCCCTTCTCGTCGACGATGATCCCGTTCGAGTCGGAGCAGGCCACCACCTTGCCGCCCAGCTGGTGGATCTTCTCGATGGTGTAGATGGCGACGTTTCCCGACCCGGAGACGGTGCAGGTCTTGCCGCCGAACGAGTCGCCGCCGCGGGCCTTCAGCATCTCCTGGACGAAGAAGGTGGCGCCGTAGCCGGTGGCCTCGGTGCGCACCAGCGAGCCGCCGTAGTCGAGCCCCTTGCCGGTGAGCACGCCGGCCTCGTAGCGGGCGGTGAGCCGCTTGAACTGGCCGAACATGTAGCCGATCTCGCGGCCGCCCACGCCGATGTCGCCGGCCGGGACGTCGGTGACGTCGCCGATGTGCCGCCAGAGCTCGGTCATGAAGCTCTGGCAGAAGCGCATCACCTCGTTGTCCGACTTGCCCTTCGGGTCGAAGTCGCTGCCGCCCTTGCCGCCGCCGATGGGGAGCCCGGTGAGCGCGTTCTTGAAGATCTGCTCGAAGCCGAGGAACTTCACGATCCCGAGGTAGACCGAGGGGTGGAAGCGGAGCCCGCCCTTGTAGGGCCCGAGCGCGCTGTTGTACTGGACGCGGAAGCCGCGGTTGATCTGCACCTCGCCGCGATCGTCCTGCCAGGGCACCCGGAAGATGATCTGGCGCTCCGGCTCGGCGATGCGCTCGATGATCTTGCGCTCGCGGAACTCGGGGTACTTGGACAGCACGGGCCCGATCGACTCGAGCACCTCCCGCACCGCCTGGTGGAACTCGACCTCGCCGGGGTTGCGCTTCAGCACGTCCTGGAACACCACTTCCAGCTTCTCGTCCATCTTCGCCATGGCTTCCTCGTTTCGGTTGGTGGGCGCGATCCCTCTGCCCGAAAGGCGGTCACTCTGCCCGATTTACAGGCAGCCCTGCAATGGGCGATGGTTCACCGGTGAGCCCCCAAGACAGCGCGATGATCCCGGTCAATCCGCCGACGAGCGGCCTCCCCGAGGTCGACCGGATGCTCGGGGGGATCCGCCCCGGCGACAACGTGGTCTGGCAGGTCGAGACCCTCGAGGACTACGCCCCGCTCGTCGGCCCCTTCGTGGCCCGCGCGCGCGCCGAGGGGCGGCGCGTCGTCTACTTCCGCTTCGCGCGCCACGAGCCGCTGCTCGACGAGGGCTCGGGCGCCGAGATCCACCGCATCTCGCCCGCGCTCGGGTTCGAGAGCTTCACCGACGCCATCCACCGCGCCATCGAGGCCGCCGGGCCGGGCGCCTTCCACGTCTTCGACTGCCTCTCCGACCTCGCCGCCGACTGGTACAGCGACCTCATGCTCGGTGACTTCTTCATGGTCACCTGCCCGTACCTGTACGAGCTCGACACGGTCACCTACTTCGCGCTCCTCTCCGGCCACCACGCCGCCGAGGCGGTCGACGCGGTGCGCAGCACCACCCAGGTCCTGGTCGACGTCTTCCGCCGCCGCCGCACCGTCCACCTCCACCCGCTCAAGGTGGACGGGCGCCACTCGCCCACCATGTACCTGCCCCACGTGCGCGAGGGGGACGCGCTGCGCCCTCTCACCGAGAGTGCGGAGCTCTCCGAGGCGCTGGTCGACGTGGCCGACCGGCGTCTCGACGCGGTGGACCGGCCCGACGTCTGGGACCGGCGCGTCGACGCGGCCCGCGCCATCCGCGACGCGGTGCGGGAGGGGCGCGGCCGGGCGGCGGAGGAGCGGGCGGCCTTCGAGTCCTTGCTCCGCATGATGGTGACGCGCGACGACCGCTTCGCCGCCATGGCCGGGGAGCACCTCACCCTCGACGACCTGCTCGCCATCCGCCGGCGCATGGTGGGCACGGGCCTCGTGGGCGGGAAGGCGGCCGGGATGCTGGTGGCGCGCGCCATCCTGGCGAACGGCGACCCGGCCTGGGGGCGGATGCTCGAGCCCCACGACTCCTGGTTCGTCGGCTCCGACGTCTTCTACGACTTCCTGGTGCGCAGCGGCTGCTGGCCGGCCCGCCGCGAGCAGCGCCGCCACGGGGCCTGGCTGGCGGGAGCCGCCCTGGCCCGGGATCGCGTGCGGGCGGGGGAGTTCCCCGACTTCGTGCTGCGCCGCTTCGTCGCGCTCCTCGAGTACTACGGGCAGTCGCCCATCATCGTGCGCTCGTCGAGCCTGCTCGAGGACGGCTTCGGCAACGCCTTCACGGGGAAGTACGAGTCGGTCTTCTGCACCAACCAGGGCTCGCCGGCCGAGCGCCTCGCCGAGTTCGTGGCCGCCGTGAAGGAGGTCTACGCCTCCACCATGAGCGAGGAGGCGCTCCGCTACCGGGAACGCCGCGGCCTCCTCGACCGGGACGAGCAGATGGCGGTGCTCGTGCAGCGGGTCTCCGGCGCCGTGCACGGGGACCTCTACTTCCCGCAGGTGGCCGGGGTGGCGCTCTCCTACAACCCCTACGTCTGGAACGCCGGCATCGACCCGCAGGCCGGCGTGGTGCGGCTCGTCTTCGGCCTCGGCACCCGCGCCGTCGACCGGGCCGACGACGACTACACGCGCCTCGTGGCGCTGAACGCCCCGTCGCTCCGCCCCGAGTCGACGCTCGACGAGAAGACCGAGTACGCGCAGCACCGCGTCGACGTCCTCGACCTCGCCGCCCGCACCATCACCTCCGTCCCCTTCGCGCAGGCGGCGGCGTCCGCGCCGGGGCTGCCGCTCCGGCTCTTCGGCACGCGCCGTCCCGACGGCGGCTGGGTGCTCACCTTCGACGAGCTGCTCTGGGGCACGCCGCTCGTCGAGCGCATGCGCGCGCTCCTCGCCACCCTCCGCGACGCCTACCGCTACCCGGTCGACGTGGAGTTCACCGGCAACTTCGTGGGCGGGGAGGGCGAGCTCCGGCTCAACCTCGTGCAGTGCCGGCCGCTTCAGGTCAGGGAGGGCGGCGCCATCGTCCCGGCGCCGGCGTCCTTGCCCGAGGACCGGGTGGTCCTCCGGTCGCGCGGCCCCATCGTGGGGCCGAGCGCCCACACTCCCATCGACCGGATCGTCTACGTCGACCCCGACGCCTACGTGAACCTCGGGACCGGGGACCGGCACGAGGTGGCGCGGGTCATCGGGCGGCTCATGCGCCTCGACCCGGAGGTGGACCGCAAGGTCATGCTGCTCGGCCCGGGGCGCTGGGGGACGACGACGGTGGCGCTCGGCGTCCCGGTCTCGTTCGCGGAGATCCAGCGGGTCTCGGTGCTCTGCGAGATCATGCGCATCGGCGACGTGGTGCCGGACGTGTCCCTCGGCAGCCACTTCTTCAACGACCTCGTGGAGGAGTCGATGCTCTACGTCGCCCTCTATCCGGCCCACCCGGGCCACCTCCTCGACGAGCCCCGCCTCCGGGCCGCGCCGAACCTCCTCGAGGCCCTCCTGCCCGACGACGCCCGCATGGCAGGCGTGGTTCACGTGATCGATTTCACCAGTGATGCCGAAAGCTTGCTCTGGCTCAACTGCGACTGCGTCCGGCAGGAGGCGGTGGGCTACCTGGAGCGCCGATGACGCTCCGGGTCGAGGGGGGTTGCAACTCCCCGAGCCGGCAGGCTAGATCAGTCGCTTCCCGTTGATTCTAGAGTCAAGGAGTCCCCATGCCCCTCAAGATCCTGGTCACGGCGAAGCGCGTCGAGGACCCCGAGTCGAAGATCAAGGTGAAGCCGGACGGGACGGGGATCGTCACCGACGGCGTCAACTACAAGATGAACCCCTTCGACGAGATCGCCGTCGAGGAAGGGCTCCGCCTGAAGGAGAAGCACGGCGGCGAGGTGGTCGTCGCGAGCATCGGGACCGACAAGTCCATGACCGAGATCCGGGCCGCCCTCGCCATGGGCGCCGACCGGGGCATCCTCGTGAAGCACGACGGCCCCCTCGACCCCTTCGTGGTCTCCGCCATCCTCGACAAGGTGCTCGAGAAGGAGAAGCCGGACGTCGTCCTCCTCGGCAAGCAGTCGATCGACGACGACCAGAACCAGGTCGGCCAGTACCTCGCCGAGCGGCGCGGCCTCGGGCAGGCCACCTTCGCCTCCAAGTCCGAGAGCCTGGAGAGCGAGGCCGAGCAGAAGAAGCAGCCGGGCGTGGTGCTCGCCGCCGACGGAAAGTCGATCCGGGTGGTGCGCGAGGTCGACGGCGGCCTCGTCACCATCGACGTGGACCTGCCGGCCGTCGTCACCTGCGACCTGCGCCTCAACAAGCCGCGCTTCGCCTCGCTCCCCGGCATCATGAAGGCGAAGAAGAAGCCGGTGGAGGAGATCGCTGCCGCCTCCCTCGGCGTCGACCTCGCCCCGAAGGTGGTGGTGAGGAAGCTCTCCGAGCCGCCCAAGCGGCAGGGGGGCCTGAAGGTCGCCGACGTCACCGAGCTCTACGCCAAGCTGAAGAACGAGGCGAAGGTCCTCTAGGAGAACGCCCATGTCGAACGTCCTCATCGTCGCGGAGCAGTCGGGCGGCCACCTCAAGAAGGCCTCCCTCCACGCCATCGCCGCCGGCCAGGCCCTCGCCGGCCGCACCGGCGGCAAGGTCCACGTCGCCGTGCTCGGCAAGGGCGTCGGCGGGATCGCCGCCGAGCTCGCCTCCTACGGCGTCACCGTCCACGCCGCCGACGGGGCGGGCCTGGAGCACTACCTGGCCGAGTCCTTCGCCCCGGTGGTGGCCGCCATCGCCGGCGCGAACGGCGTCACCTACGTGGGCGCCGCCGCCACCGCCTTCGGCAAGGACCTCGTGCCGCGCGTGGCCGCGAAGCTCGGGGCCGCCTGCGCCACCGAGGTCCTCGGCTTCGGGGGCTCCGGGGCGGCGGTCACCTTCCAGCGCCCGATGTGGGCCGGCAACGTGCTCGCCGAGGTGGACCTGGCCACGCCGGTCAAGGCCTTCACGGTGCGTCCCACCGAGTTCCCCGCCGCCCAGAAGGCGGGGGCGGGCGAGGTGAAGGCGGCCGCCGCCGACGCGGGCGCGCCGCACGTCCGCTTCGTCGAGTTCAAGGAGGTGAAGAGCGAGCGCCCCGAGCTGACCGAGGCCCGCGTGGTGGTCGCCGGCGGCCGCGGCACGAAGGGCGACTTCAAGGAGCTCGAGGGTCTCGCCGACGACCTGGGCGCCGCGCTGGGGGCGAGCCGCGCCGCCGTCGACGCCGGCTGGGTGCCGAACGACTGGCAGGTCGGGCAGACCGGCAAGGTGGTCGCGCCCGAGCTCTACGTGGCGGCCGGGATCTCCGGCGCCATCCAGCACCTCGCCGGCATGAAGGGCTCGAAGGTCATCGTGGCCATCAACAAGGACCCCGAGGCGCCCATCTTCCAGCTCGCCGACTACGGGCTCGTCGCCGACCTCTTCAAGGCGGTCCCCGAGCTGCGCGAGAAGATCAAGGCCGGCAAGGGATCGTGATCGCGGAGGCGGACCTCGCCGCGCTGGGGATCCACCGGATCCCCGTCCCCATCCCGTTCCTCGAGGCCGGTGGGCCGGTCAACGCCTACGCCATCGAGGACCGGGACGGGGGGATCCTCCTCTTCGACGCCGGGCTGGGCACGCCCGAGGCGGAGGCCGCGCTCCAGGCCGGGCTCTCCCGCATCGGCCGCTCCCCCGCCGACGTCTCCCGCATCGTCGTCTCCCACGGCCACATCGACCACTACGGCGGGGCGGTGGCGGTGCTCGAGAAGGCGGGGCACCCGGTGCCGGTGCACGCGCACCCCCGCGACGTCCCCAAGATGGCCGAGGGCCACCCGCGCTGGAGGGACATGCTCCCGGCCTACGGCGCCTTCTTCGTACGCCTCGGGGTTCCGCTGGAGGTGATGGTGGAGGCCTCGCGCCAGGTGGGCGACGGCTTCACGAAGGCGCGGCGCATCCCGCGGGTCGAGCCGCTCGACCTCGACGCCCCGCTCCGCATGCGGCACGTGACGCTCGAGCCCATGCACATGCCCGGGCACACCCCGGGGCTCGTCTGCCTGTACGACCGGGAGCACCGGATCTTCCTCTCCGACGACCACCTGCTCGAGCACGTCTCCCCGAACCCGCTCATCGAGCTCGGCCCCGACGGCGAGGAGGGCTGGCGGCCGCTCGTCGCCTACGTCGGGTCGGTGGGGCGGCTCCACGCCCTCGACGTCGACGTCGTCCTCCCCGGCCACGCCGCGCCCTTCGGGAACCACCGCGCCGTCATCGACCGGCTGCTCGCCTTCTACGAGAAGCGGCAGCGGCGCATCCGGGCCCGGCTCCAGGAGGGGCCGGCCACCGGCTGGGAGGTGACGGCGGGCCTCTTCCCGGCCGCGCCCGCCTCCGCCATGTTCCTCACCGTCTCCGAGGCCCTCGCGAACCTCGAGGTGCTCGAGGAGCGGGGCGAGGTGGCGCGGCGGCTCGAGGACGGTGTCTACCGCTTCCGCCTGCGCTAAGGTCCCCCGATGCTCGAGATGTGGGCCCACCCGGAGACCTGGATCTCCTTCGCGACGCTGGCGGCGATGGAGATCGTCCTCGGCGTCGACAACATCGTCTTCCTCACCATCCTGGCCGGGAAGCTGCCCGCGGAGCAGCAACCGCTGGCGCGCCGCCTCGGGCTCGCCGCGGCGCTGCTCACGCGGCTCGCCCTCCTCTTCGCCATCTCCGCCCTCATGGGGCTCACCGCCAGCCTCTTCACCGTGGTGGGGCAGGGGATCTCGGGACGCGACCTCATCCTGGCGACGGGCGGCCTCTTCCTCATCGGCAAGGCCACCTTCGAGATCCACGACAAGCTGGAGGCGACCCACGAGACCCACGGCCCGAAGGGCGGCAGGGCCTCCTTCGGCTGGACCATCGCCCAGATCGCGCTCCTCGACATCGTCTTCTCGCTCGACTCGGTGATCACCGCGGTGGGCATGGCGAAGCACGTCGAGGTGATGGTGGCGGCCATGGTGGTGGCGGTGGGCGTCATGCTCGTCTTCGCCGGCCCCATCGGGAAGTTCGTCGAGGAACACCCCACCGTGAAGATGCTGGCCCTCTCCTTCCTCATCCTCATCGGCGTGATGCTCGTCGTGGAGGCCTTCGACCAGCACATCCCGCGCGGCTACGTCTACTTCGCCATGGCCTTCTCGCTCGCGGTCGAGCTCCTCAACCTCCGGCTGCGGGCCCGCGCCGAGAAGCCGGTCCACCTGCGTCACCGGTACGACCACGACGCGCAGGCCAAGCGGACGGTGAAGGAGCAGCTCGAGTTCGACATCTGAAAGGTCGCCCGTGAAGCGCAGCGCCCTCCTCCTCCTGCTCGTCTCCGCCTGCAGCGCCCCGCCGCCCCCGGCTCCGGCCGGCGCCCGCGCCTACGTCGTGCGCGGGGAGCTCGTCCAGGCCCCCTCGCCGGTCACGGCGGGGATCCAGGTGCTGGTGCGCCACGAGGCCATCGACGACTTCGTCGACGCGTCCGGCAAGGTCGTGGGCATGGACGCCATGGTCATGCCCTTCGAGGTCGCCTCACCGCTCGCAGACAGGGACCTCGCCGCGGGAGACAAGGTGGAGATCCGCTTCTCCATGGACTGGAGCGAGCCCCGGCTCCGGGTGGAGCGCATGGCGCGAATGCCGCGGGAGACGGCCCTGACCTTCCGGGCCGCGCGAGTCCCGGGACGGTGAGGGAACCGGTCCGGGCGGGGTGATCCGACCGGGCCGGGGCCGCTTCACTTGCCCGTCGCCCACAGCGCGAAGGCCCACTCGTCCGCGTACTCCTCCACCGCCTGGCGGACGCGGTCGCCGCCGCCGTGGCCGGCGTTCCTCTCCATCCGGAAGAGCACCGGGCCGCCTGTGGTGGCCCACTGCAGCGCCGCCGCGAACTTGCGCGCGTGCATGGGGTCGACCCGGTCGTCCGCGTCGGCGGAGAGGAGGAGCGTGGCCGGGTAGCGGGTCCCCTTCACCACGTGGTGGTAGGGCGAGTAGCCGAGCAGCACCGGGAAGAGCGCCGGGTCGTCCGCCGACCCGTACTCCGCGATCCAGGTCTTCCCGGAGCCGAAGAGGTGGTAGCGGACCATGTCGAGGAGCGGGACGCCGCAGAGGACAGCGCCGAAGAGGTCGGGGCGCTGGATCATCGCCGCGCCGACGAGCAGGCCGCCGTTCGATCCGCCGCGGATGGTGATCCGCGAGGGCTTCGCCCACCCCTGCGCGACGAGCCACTCGGCCGCGGCCACGAAGTCGTCGAAGACGTTCTGCTTCCCCGCCAGCATCCCGTCCACGTGCCACTGCTCGCCGTACTCGTTGCCGCCGCGCAGGTTCGGCATGGCATGGACGCCGCCCCGCTCGAGCCACGGGTAGAGCGTGCCGCGGAAGGTGGGCTGCATGGCGACCTGGAAGCCCCCGTAACCCTCGAGCATCACCGGCGCCGAACCGTCCGGCTTCTGGTCCCGCCGGTGGACGAGGAACATCGACACCCGCGTGCCGTCCTTCGACGGATAGAAGACCTGCTCCACCACGTAGGGCGAGGGATCGACCGGGACCTTCGTCCGGTACCAGGTGGCGGTGGCCCCGGTTCCGAGCAGCAGCGAGCGCACCTCGGGGGGATCGGTGAAGGACTGGAAGGAGAAGAAGGCCTCCGGGTCGAGCGGGTCGCCGGAGGGGCCGAGGACGGTGCCGAGGCCGGGGAGCTTCACCTCGTACCCCCCCTTCCCGTCGAGGTCGCGCACCTCGAGCCGGCTCGTGGCCTTCGAGATGTAGCGGAGCCCGAGGCGGCCGCCGAGGAGGTCGAAGCCGTCGAGGGCCGCGTCGGGGCGCTCGGCGACGACGGTCTTCCAGCTCGCGATGGCCGGCGCGGCCGGGTCGACCGCCATCACCTTCCACATGGGCGCCCCGTCGTTCGTGGCCACGAGGAAGCGGTCCTGCCAGGCGGTGGGCTGGAACTGGGCGTTCCGCCCGGTGACGAGCGGGATGAAGGGCCCGTCCTTGCGGGCGTCGCGGAAGAAGACGTCGTTCGAGGTCCAGCCGTGGGAGATGGAGACGAAGAGCCAGTGGCCGTCCCGCGAGATCCAGCCGTTGATGAAGGTCGTCGGATCGCCGGTGCGGGGGTGCACGAGCGCGTCGGTCGAGGCCGGCGTTCCCACCCGGTGGAAGCGGACCTCGGCGTACCCGGGCCGGTCGGCGGTGGGGATCTTCGGGTCGACCGGGAGCCACGTGTAGTAGAAGCCCTTCGAATCGGGGGTCCAGGAGGGCTCGGCGTACTTGGCCCCCTCGATGCGATCGATGGCCGACCCGTTGCCGGTCGTCACGTCGACGAGCTGCATCACCGCCTCGTCGGAGTTGTTCTCCTTCACCGAGAAGACGAGCGTCTTCCCGTCCCACGACGGGCTCCACATGCCGAGGGACGTGCTGCCGTCCTTCGACCAGCCGTTCGGGTCGAGGAGCACCTTCTCGGGGCCCGTCCCCTCCCGCCAGTAGAGGACCGCCTTCTCCTGCGAGGGCGACCGGCGCTGGTAGAAGAGGCGGTCGCCACGCTTCACCGGGAGTCCGACGACACGCTCGACGTAGAGCAGCTCCTCGAGCCGCTTCGCGATGGGGGCCCGGTCCGGCAGCCGGGAGAGGAATTCGCGCGAGAGCTGGTCCTGGGCGGTCACCCAGGCCTGGGTGCGCGGGGACTTCGGGTCCTCGAGCCAGCGCCACGGGTCGGAGACCGGAACGCCGTGGATCACGTCCACGACGGAGTCGCGCGGGGCTTCGGGGTAGCGGAGGGGAAGGGGCATCGGGGCGGTCGCGTCGGCGCGGGGGGCCGGGGTGGTGGCGCAGGCGGTGGAGAGGGCGACGGCGAGGGCGGCCGCGAGCTTCGGGGAGGGAAGGGCCATGGCCGGCAAGCCTAGTCCGGCGGCGGCCCCTCTGCTACAACCCCCGCCGCCGTGGCCGACCTGTCGCTCCTCCTCCTCACCCTCGTCTGGGGAACCACCTTCACGCTCGTGAAGCGGGTCCTCGACGCCGGCACGAGCCCGGCGGTCTTCCTCGCGCTCCGCTTCGGCCTCGCCACCGCGGCGATCGGCGCCGTCTGGCTCTGGCGGCGGCCCCGGGCCACACCCGGGCTGCTCCGCGACGGCTCGTTGCTCGGCCTCGCCATGTTCGCGGGATTCGCGCTGCAGACCTTCGGGCTCCGCTACACCACGCCGTCGCGGTCCGGCTTCATCACCGGCCTCGCCGTGGTCATCGTCCCGCTCATCGCGAAGTTCCTGCAGGGCCGGCGGGTGGGCGGGCCGGCCTGGACGGGCGTGGTCCTCGCGGTGGTGGGGCTCTTCCTGCTCACGCGCCCGTTCGGCGGGGACGCGACCGCGCTCGTCCAGCTCGGCGACCTGCTCACGCTCGGCTGCGCCTTCGCCTACGCCTTCCAGATCATCTGGACGAGCGAGTTCTCCCCGCGCCACTCGCTCGTCTCGCTCACCTTCGTGCAGATCGCGGTGACGTTCGCGGGCACCCTCGTCCTCGCCCTGCTCGAGCCGCGGTCGCTCGTCCCGTCTCGCGAGCTCGCCGGGACCGTGCTCTTCACCGGGCTCGTCATGACGGTGGGGGCCTTCTTCGTCATGAACTGGGCGCAGCGGCACACGAGCGCCGTCCGCGCCGCCATCATCTACGCGCTCGAGCCGCCCGCCGCGGCGATCTTCTCGAACCTCGTCACCGGCGAGGTTCTGCCGCCCATCGGCATCGCCGGGGGAGGGCTCATCCTCCTCGGGATCGTGGTGGCCGAGGTCGGCGGGGCCCTGCAGGCGCGGCGGCGCGCAGACTGAACGGCCGCTTGCACCCGGCGCCGGGGCCTCCCGGGCGCCGACAGCCCCCCCTGCTAGATCACCTCCGTGCGCCGTTCCCCCATCGAGCTCGTGGCCGGCGAGCTGCGCGTCCGCGGCACCGGGCTCTACCTCGACGCCCGGCGGAAGCGCCCCTGCGGCTTCGTCTCCCACGCCCACGCGGATCACCTGGGGCGGCACGAGCGCACCATCGCCACCCGCGCCACCGCCGCGCTGGCCCGCCACCGGCTCGGCGACCGCAAGGGGAGCGAGGTGCTCCCGGCCGACTACCGCGCCCCCTTCGGCCTCGGCGAGCTCACCCTCGAGCTCTTCTCCGCCGGCCACGTGCTCGGCTCGGCCCAGATCCGCATCACGCTGCCGGGCGGCCTCACCGTGGGCTACACGGGCGACCTCTGCACCGAGCCCACCCGCACCGCCGAGCCGGCGGAGGTCATGCCCTGCGACGTGCTTCTCATGGAGTCGACCTTCGGGCTGCCGAAGTTCGTCTTTCCCCCCAAGGACGAGGTGCTCGCCGCCGTGCGCCGCTTCGTCGACGATTGCCTCGCCGACGGCGCCACCCCGGTCCTGCTCGGCTACTCCCTCGGCAAGGCCCAGGAGGTGCTGAAGCACTTCGGCGAGCTCGGGTACCCCTGCCGAGCCCACCCCACCATCCACGCCGTGAACGAGGTCTACGTGGAGCAGGGCGTGCCGCTCCCCAACGTGACCGCGCTCGGCCCGGAGGGGCCCGCGCCGGGCGAGGTGGTGGTCGTCCCGCCCCAGCTCTCCCGCTCGGCCGGCATCCTGCGGCTCCGGAAGAAGCGCACCGCGGTGCTGACCGGCTGGGCGCTCGATGGTGCCCGCTGGTTCAAGGGCGTCGACGCCTCCTTCCCGCTCTCCGACCACGCCGACTACCCGTCCCTCGTGGCCTACGCGAAGGCCACCGGCGCGGCGCGGGTCTTCACGCTCCATGGCCACGCGGGCCCGCTCGCCCAGTCGCTGCGCCGCGAGGGGCTGCGCGCCGACCCGCTCGAGGAGTCGGCGCAGATGGAGCTCTGGTAGCCGGGCCGGGGCTCGCCACCGGGCGGCGGCCGGGGTAGGAATGGCGCGTGATCGAGCTCACGGTCAGCGCCGACGCCGCCGGGCAGCGCCTCGACAAGTACGTGCGCCGCGCGCTGCGCGACGTGCCCCTCTCCCACCTCTACAAGATGTTCCGCACCCGCAAGATCCGGGTCAACGGGTCGCGCGGCCGCCCGGAGCAGCTCCTCGCCGGCGGCGACAAGATCGCCATCCGCGGCGACGAGGAGAAGCTGCTCGTCCCTGCCGAGGGGACGGCGAAGGGGGCCCGCCCGCCGCGCCACACCTTCCGCGTGCTCCTCGAGGACGCCGACCTCCTCGCCGTGGACAAGCCGGCCGGCCTCGCCGCCCACCCCGGCAGCGGCATCGAGGGCGCCACGCTCGTCGACGAGGTCCGCGCCTACCTCCGGGTTCCGGACGACGTCCCGCCGGGCGAGTTCCGCCCGAGCCCCGCCCACCGGCTCGACCGGGACACGAGCGGCATCGTCCTCGTCGCGAAGAACCGGAAGGCCATGGTGCGGCTCGGAGAGCTCTTCACCGAGGGCGACGAGATCCGGAAGGCCTATCTGGCGCTCGCCAAGGGGAAGTTCTCGAAGGGGAGCGGCCTCATCGACCTGCCGCTCACCGAGCACGAGCAGACCGCCCGCTCCAAGGACCGCCACGGGGTGAAGTTCCAGGAGGCGCTCACCCGCTGGCAGGTGACGTCCGCGAACCACGACGCCTCGCTCCTCCAGGTCCGCATCGAGACCGGGCGCACCCACCAGATCCGCCGCCACCTCCAGGCCATGGGCCACCCCGTGGCCGGGGACCGTCGCTACGGCGACTTCGGGTTCAACCGGGAGGCCCGGGCCCGCTGGGGGCTCCGGCGCATGTTCCTGCACGCCTGGCGGCTCGAGATCCCGCACCCCGCCACCGGGGCCCCGCTCCGGCTCGAGGCGCCCCTGCCACCGGAGCTCGTCGAGGTGCTCGGCAGGGCCAACCTCGAGGGGCCGCCGGGGGCGTCACCGAAGGGCGGGGGCCCGAGGCGGATTTGATCCCACCCGGGCACCTGCCTAGAGTGCCCCCGGATGGCCGGACCCCACGCACCCGCACCCCCGGAGAAGCCCGAGCAGAAGCTCGTCCTCGACGGGGTCCCCGCCCGCCGCCCCGCCTGGCGGACCGCGCTCCGCTGGACGGCCTTCCTCCTGCTCGCCCTCGTGAACGTGGCGCTCGTGACCGGCGTGGCCGGCTACGTCTGGCTCTCCCGCGACCTCCCCTCGGTGGAGAGCCTCGCGGCCTACCGGCCCCCGGTGGTCTCCGAGATGGTGAGCGCCGACGGGCAGGTGGTGGGGGAGCTCTTCGAGGAGCGGCGCCGGGTCGTGCCCTACGAGGGGATCCCGCGCCCCGTGGTGCAGGCCTTCCTGGCCGCGGAGGACAAGAACTTCTTCCAGCACCACGGCGTCGACCTGATGGGGACGCTCCGCGCCGCGGTGAACACCTACGTGCGCGGCAAGAAGGTCCAGGGCGGCTCCACCATCACCCAGCAGACCGCCAAGGCGCTCCTCGTCTCCTCGGAGGGGTTCGCCGAGGGCACGCGCAAGAACCTGCGCCGCAAGGCCCGCGAGGCCATCCTCGCGGCGCGGCTCGAGCGCGCCTTCTCGAAGCAGGAGCTGCTCTGGCTCTACCTGAACGGCGTCTACCTCGGGCACCACAGCTACGGGGTCGAGTCGGCCTCCGAGAACTACTTCCGGAAGACGGTGTCGGAGCTCACGGTGGCCGAGGCGGCGCTGCTCGCCGGGCTGCCCCAGGCGCCGAGCCGCTACTCGCCCGTGCTCCACCCCGACGAGGCCCGCAAGCGGCGCAGCTACGTGCTCCGGCGCATGCGGGAGGACGGCGCCATCACCGAGGAGGAGCGGCGCGCCGCCGACGAGTCGCCGGTGCGGGTGCACGCCATCGACGACCCGTTCCGCGAGGTTGCCCCCTTCTACGCCGAGGCGGTGCGACGCCGGGTGGTGGACCGGCTCGGCAACCCCCGCGTGCTGCGTGAGGGGATCCGCGTCGAGGCCGCCATGGACCTCGACAAGCAGCGGGCCGCCCAGCAGGCCATGCTCCACGGCCTCCTCGACGTCGACCGGCGCCAGGGGTTCTGGGGCCCGGTGGCCCGGGTGGAGGGGGCCGAGCGGGAGGACCTGCGCCGGAGGCTCGCCCGCGCCTGGCCGGCCGGATCGCTCCGTCCCGGCGACTTCGCGGTCGGGATCGTCTCGGCGGTGAACGACGCCTCCGGGCAGGTGCGGGTCGAGGTGGGCGACGCCACCGGCGTGCTCCCCGTCTCCGGGATGCGCTGGGCCCGCGCGCCCAATCCCCAGGTTCACTGGGAGTATGCTCGCCTCGAGCGCCCGTCCGCCGCCCTCCGGGCCGGCGACGTGATCCTGGTCCGCCGGGTGGAGCGCGAGGAGCTCCAGCAGATGGAGCGGGCCTGGAAGTCGGGCAAGCCCGGCGAGGTCCCCGACGCGCCGCTCCTCCTCGCCCTCGAGCAGGAGCCGCGCCTGCAGGGTGCGCTCGTGGCCGTCGATCCGTCCTCCGGGTACGTGGAGGCCATGGTCGGCGGCTACGACTTCGAGGCCTCCGAGTTCAACCGCGCCTTCCAGGCCTGCCGGCAGCCGGGCAGCGCGTTCAAGCCCATCCTCTACTCCGCCGCCATCGAGAAGCTCGGCTACACCCCGGCCACCCTGCTCACCGACGCGCCGGTGGTCTTCCGCGATTCCGAGCGCTCCTGGAAGCCGCAGAACTTCGGCGAGGACTTCAAGGGCGAGGTGCCGCTGCGGAGCGCCGTCATCTCGTCCATGAACATCCCGGCGGTGAAGACCGCCGAGGCGCTCGCCCGCAAGCTCGGGCCCGAGTTCCTCGGTCAGTGGGCCGCCGCGCTCGGCATCACCTCGCCGGTGAAGCCCGAGCTGGGGAGCGCGCTCGGAAGCTCCTGCGCCTCGCTCTTCGACATGGTGAACGTCTACGCGGTCCTCGACCGGCTCGGGGAGAGGCGGCCGTCGGTGCTGGTGAAGCGGGTGGTCGATCGCGATGGCCGGCTGCTCGAGGATCGCGTGGCGCCGACCGATCCCTGGGCGCCGCTCTCCGAGCGGCTCGCGGGGGGCTACGCCGAGGTGCGCGAGGAGCGGCCGCAGGTCCTCGACCGGCGCTCCGCCTACGTGCTGCAGCACCTCATGCAGGAGGTGGCGACGGTGGGCACCGGCGCCCAGGCGGCGAGGCTCGGCAAGCCCGCCGCCGGGAAGACCGGCACCACCAACGACTCCTTCGACACCTGGTTCCTCGGCTACACGGTCGACCAGGTGGCGGGCGTCTGGCTCGGCTTCGACCACAACGAGCAGCCGCTCGGGCGCGCCGAGACGGGCGGCAAGGCGGCGTTGCCCATCTGGCTCGCCTACATGCAGGCCGCGCTCCACGCCCGGCCGCAGCCCGACTTCCCCATCCCCGAGGGGATCACCTTCGTGCGCATCGACCCGAAGACCGGCGACGCCATGGACGCCTTCCAGCCCGGCGTGATCGAGCCGTTCCTGGAGGGCACGGCGCCGCTCCCCCGATCCGAGAGCGACCCGAACGCCTCCAGGGTCGACGTCCGCGACCTGTTCTCCCAGTGACGGGGAAGCCTACTTCCCGAGCCGGAGGACGACCTTCACCTGCGCGGCGGTGAGGGGCACGACCGAGAGCCTGCCCTGGCGGAGGAGCGGCGAGCCCTCGAACGCTCCCGCCGTCCGGAGGGACGCGAGCGGCACCGGCGCGCCGAGTCGCGCCCCGGCAGCGATCTCGACGGCCACCCGCTTCCCGGCGGGATCACCCGGATCGGGGAACGCGGCCCGGGTGACCCGCGCGAGCCCCACGGCCGCCTTCTCCCCGGAGTGGTAGACGACGATCGCGTCACCCACCCGCATGGCGCGGAGGTTGGCCTGGGCCTGTGCGTTCGAAACCCCGTCCCAGCGCGTCTTCCGATCGCGGGACAGGTCGTCGAAGGAGTACGTCGAGGGTTCGGTCTTGAGAAGCCACGCGGGCATGCCGTGTTATAACCACGGCGTCCCATGTTCGGCCTCGGCTTCGGCGAAATCGTCATCATCCTCGTGCTCGCGCTCGTGCTCCTCGGGCCGCAGAAGCTTCCCGAGGTGGCGAAGCAGGCGGGCAAGGCCTTCCGCGACTTCAAGAAGGCGAGCGACGACCTGAAGGGCCAGTTCGAGCGGGAGTTCTACGCCGACGACCCGAAGCCGGCCCGGCCCCGGATCGCGCCCCCCACGGCCGCGGCGCCCGTCCCGGCGGGCCCCCCGCAGCCGGTCCCGGTGG
>JBAVCR010000152.1:0-6982 GCA_049586815.1 Anaeromyxobacteraceae bacterium | reverse complement strand
GGTCACGGCCGCGCTCGCCCGCTCGGAGCAGTTGCACGAGGCGCTCTGGGCCGCCGCCGTCGCGGCCGCCGCCGCCGCGCCATCGCCGCCCGCGGCGCTCTTCGTCTCCTCGGTGAACGAGGTCATCGACATGCACGGCCGGCGCATCGCCGCCGCCGTCCGGAACCCCATCCCCCCGATCATCTTCGGCACGCTCTACCTGGTGGCGCTCCTCGTCCTCGGCATGCTCGGCTACTCGCGCGGTGTCGCCGGGGACGGGAACCGGGTCACCACCACCATCCTCTCGGTGGTGCTCGCCGTCGTCCTCGCCCTCATCCTCGACCTCGACCGGCCGGGGGAGGGATACCTCCGGGTGAGCCAGCAGGCGATGGTCGACGTGCGGAAGTCGATGGGGCCCTGAGGGCGCCCCTTCGCCCGCCGCGACTCACCTGGCGCGCTCGATCACGCCGCAGGCGATCCGAGCGCCGGCGTTGCCCGCCGGATCGGTCTTCATGTCGTCCGGGGCGGCGTGGAGGACGAGCGCAGTGCCGCCTTCCGGGAAGAGCGACCCGGGCCCGTCGCCGAGCGTCGCGCCCCGGGCCAGGAACTCCCCCTTGCCGCCTCCGTCCGGCCCGACGGACAGGTTGGGCATGTCGCCCGCGTGGGCTCCCTTCGGGTTCTCGAGCCCGTGCTCCTTCGTCGCCGGGTTGAAGTGCCCGCCCGCGGTCTTGAACTCGGGCCCCTCGCACTTCCCGACGGCGTGCACGTGGAATCCGTGCAGGCCCGGCGACACCCCCGACACGCTCACCGCGATCCTCACCCCGCCTTCACCCGGGGTGAGCGTGGCGCTGCCGATCTCCTTCCCCTGCGCGTCGCGCAGGGTGGCCCTGGCCGCCGGTGCCGCCCGGGCGACGAGGGGCATCGAAGCGGCGAACCCGACGACGAACACCGCGAGCACGATCTTCCGCATGGCTGCCTCCTGGGCGGCGAGTCGCCGCGCCAGCATCCCTAACCAGCCCCCACGCCAACGCCACGCGCGCCATCTCCTCCCCCAAAGGTGCGCCCGCACGACGCGGCGCAGGCGGACCGTCTCCACCCCGTCCGGCGCCTCGACGAGGGGCAGCCCCCGGCCCGACGGGGCGACGTCCGGATCGACGGCGACCGGACCCACGCTGGCGGTGCTACCTCCCGATGCGCCGGAGGAGGACGTACACGGCGCCGGCGCCGCCGTCCTGCGGCCGCGCCGTCGCGAACGCCAGCACGTGCCTTCCGAAGCGCGCGGTGGCGAGCCAGCTCCGCAATGCCTCCTTCAGCACCGGCACCTGGTCCTTCGAGTGCAGCCCCCGCCCGTGCACGAGGAGCACGCAGCGCTTCCCCTGCTCGCGGGAGCGGCGCAGGAAGGCGTCGACCTCGCCCTTGGCCTCGCCGCGCGAGCGGCCGTGGAGGTCGAGGTGGGCCTGGACCGAGAACTCCCCGCGCCGGAGCTTGCGCACGAGCCCGGGGTCGAGCCCGGCCACGCGCCCCTCGATGTACTCGTCGCTGTCGGCGATGTCGAAGGGGGCCTCGCCCGAGACGAGCGCCTCGAGCTCCCGGATGGCGTCCAGGTCGGGGTGCCAGAACTCCGGCGCCCGCACGCGCGGTGCCGCGGGGGCCACCACCTTGTTCCGACCGGCGACCGGCTTCGCGTCGGCCACGGCGGCCGCCCAGAGGTCGGCGTCGGTGGGCTCGGCCCGCGGCGGGGGAGGGGCAGGCTCCGCGGGCTCCGGACGCGGCGGCGCCGGAGCGGCCATCTCCTTGCGGAGATCCTTCAGTTTCCCGAAAGGGTTGTGGAAGGGCTTCTTCGACGCGGCCACGGACTTGGGACTATAACCCTGCGAGATCTCGCCAGCGAGGGTGCATGCCGGAGCTCATCGTCGAGGCCGTGGACGTCGCGAAGGTGTACCAGCTGGGAAAGACCGAGGTCCACGCGCTGCGCCACGTCGACCTCCAGGTCGAGCGCGGCGAGTTCCTCTCCATCGCCGGGCCGTCCGGGAGCGGCAAGACCACGCTCCTCAACCTCATCGGCGGCGTCGACGTCCCCAGCTCGGGCACGGTCCGCGTCGACGGGGAGGACACCTCCCGCCTCACCGAGCGCGCCCTCACCCGCCTGCGCCTCGAGCACATCGGCTTCATCTTCCAGACCTTCAACCTGGTCGCGGTGCTCACCGTCTTCCAGAACGTGGAGTTCCCGCTGCTCCTCCAGGGGCGCATGACCTCCGAGGAGCGCCGCCGCCGGGTGAACGAGCTGCTCGAGGCGGTGGGGCTCGCGAGCCACGCCCGCCACCGTCCCAGCGAGCTCTCCGGCGGACAGCGGCAGCGCGTGGCGGTGGCCCGGGCGCTCGTCACCCGTCCTCCGCTCGTGCTCGCCGACGAGCCCACCGCGAACCTCGACTCGGCCACCGGCGCCACCATCATCGACCTGATGCGCGACATGAACCGGCGCGACGGCACCACCTTCATCTTCTCCACCCACGACCCGAAGGTCATGGGGCACGCGAGCGCCATCGTGCGGCTCGAGGACGGGCGGGTGGTGGGGCGCGAGAGCCTCCAGGGGGCGGAGGCGCGGTGAGCGGAACCGCCGCATCCCGCGTCCGGCAGGCCCGGATCCTGCTCGCCATCGCCATGCGCAACCTGGTGGCGAGCCGGGTGCGCACGCTGGTGGTGGGCGGGATCGTGGCGCTGGGCGTCGTCGTGGTGGTCCTGGGGAGCTCGCTCCTCGACTCGATCGACGCCGGGATGACCCGCAGCATCCAGGACAGCCTGGGCGGACACGTCCAGCTCTACAACGCCGCCTCCCGCGATCCGCTCGCCCTCTACGGCGGGACCATGGGCGAGTCGGTGCTCGAGCCCATCGAGGACTTCGCGAGGCTGAAGGCGGCCGCCCTCTCGGTGCCGGGCGTGAAGCAGGTGGTCCCCATGGGGATCGACCAGGCCATGGTCTCCATGGGCAACGTCTTCGACGTGGCGCTGGAGCGGCTGCGCGCCGACGTGCGCCGCCGCCTCGACGGGGGCGCACCGGCCGAGGACCCGGAGTACGAGGCCCACAAGGCCCACCTGCGCCGCATGGCGACCCTCCTCCAGCAGGAGCTCCGCCAGGCCCGCGAGATCGCCGACGAGACCTCCGGGGTCTACAAGGACCGCAAGGCCGACTTCGACGCGCTCGAGCAGGCCGTGCAGGGCGGGTTCTGGGAGCGCTTCGACCAGGACCCCCTCGGCTCCCTCGAGTTCCTGGAGAACCGGGTCGCGCCGCTCTCGCTCGACGGCGGCTTCACCTTCATCCGCTACGTGGGCACCGACCCGGAGGCGTTCCAGCAGGCCTTCCCGGGCTCCCAGGTGGTGGAGGGGAAGCCCATCCCGCCCGGCCAGCGCGGGGTGCTCCTCGGCAAGCTCTACGCCGAGGAGTGGCTGAAGCTCCGGGCCGCCCGGCGCCTCGACAAGATCAAGGAGGCCCGCGACCTCAACGGCCGGCGCATCGGGAAGGACGAGGAGCTGCAGCGCTGGGTGAAGGAGAACACCGGCCAGACCCGCGACATCCTGCTCCAGCTCGACCCGGTGCGCACTCGCGAGGCGGTGCGGCGCCTCCAGGCGGCGCTCCGGACGTCCGAGGAGGACCCGGGGAAGCTCGTCGCCCTGCTCCTCGACACCGACGACGCCAACTTCGACGAGCGCTACCGGATCTTCTACGCGGAGCTCGCCCCGCTGCTCCAGCTCTACAGCGTGAAGGTGGGCGACTTCATCACCATCAAGGCCCCGGGGCGCAGCGGCTACGTGAACTCCGTGAACGTCCCGGTCCACGGGTTCGTGGAGTTCCGCGGGCTCGAGCGCTCGGCGCTCGCCGGGATGATGAGCGTCCTCGACATCCACTCCTGGCGCGACCTCTACGGCTACCTGACGCCGGAGCGAGCCGCCGAGATCCGCAAGCTGAAGGAGAAGGCCGGCGCCCGGCTCGTGGCCCGGGAGGACGCCGAGGCGGCGCTCTTCGGCGGCGGCGCGGAGCCGTCGCCGCCCTCCGTCGCCGAGGCGCGCACGCAGGACATCGACGAGGCGCGGCTCCTCTCCGGCACGAGCGGCAAGCAGTCGCGCGAGGACCTCTTCGCGCGGCGCTACACCCAGGCCGAGACCGACGCCGGCGTGGCGCTCAACGCCGCGGTGCTCCTCGACGACCCGCGCCGCATCCCCGAGACCATTCCGCTCCTCGTGGAGGCGGCCCGGAAGGCCGGCCTCCAGGTGAAGGCGGTGACCTGGCTCGAGGCCTCGGGCATCGTCGGGCAGTCGATGGGGCTGCTCCGCATGGTGCTCTACCTGGCCGTCCTCATCATCTTCGCGGTGGCGCTCGTCATCATCAACAACGCCATGGTGATGGCCACGCTCCAGCGGGTGAAGGAGATCGGCACCATGCGCGCCATCGGCGCCCAGCGGCGCTTCGTGCTCGTGCTGGTGGTGGTCGAGGTGATCACCACCGGCCTCGTCTTCGGCGGCCTGGGGGCGATGCTCGGCGTCCTCCTCGTGCACGCCATCGGCTGGAGCGGCGGCATCGCCGCCACGAACGACACCATGTACTTCCTCTTCTCCGGCCCGGCGCTCATCCCGCGCCTCGGCACGACGAGCCTCCTCACCTCCGTGGCCATCGTCTTCCTGGTGTCGATCCTCTCCGCCCTCTACCCGGCCGTCCTCGCCATGCGGGTCACCCCGCTCGAGGCCATGCAATCGGACGAGTGATGATCGCGACCGACGTCTTCATCGCCGCCCGCAACCTGGCCCGCCACACCCGGCGGAACGTGTTGCTCGGCTCGGCCATCGCCGGCGTGACCGCCATGCTGGTGCTGCTCGGCGGCCTCACCACCGGCATGCGCGAGGCCATGCTCCACTCGGCCACCACGCTCATGACCGGCCACGTGAACCTGGCCGGCTTCTTCAAGATCACGAGCGGCACGGCCGCGCCCATCGTGGCGAACTGGGAGAAGCCCTGGGAGGCCGTGAAGGGGAGGGTGCCCGAGCTCGTCTACGCGGCACCGCGCGGCCGGGGATGGGCCAAGGCCGTCGCCGACGGGGGCTCGATGGACCTCGTCCTGGCCGGCGTCGAGCTCGACCGGGAGCCCGGGTTCCGGAGCGTCATCCAGGTCGTCGACGGCAAGCTCGAGGACCTGGCCCAGCCCGGCACCATCCTCCTCTTCCAGGACCAGGCGAAGCGGCTCGGCGTGAAGCCGGGCGACTCGCTCACGCTCTCCGCGCCCACCACCCGCGGGGCCTCCAACACCGCCGACGTCCGGGTGGCGGCGGTGGCCCGGAACATCGGGCTCCTCTCCGCCTTCAACGCCTTCATCCCCGCCGAGACGCTGCGCCAGCTCTACCAGCTCCGGGCCGGCACCACCGGGGCCGTCCAGCTCTACCTGAAGGACCCGGCCGACTCCTCCACGGTGGCGACCCGGCTGCGGGCGGCGCTCGAGGACGAGGGCTACCGGGTCATGGACCCCGACCCGCAGCCCTACTGGCAGAAGCTCATGTTCAAGGTGAACGCCGAGGACTGGACCGGCCAGAAGCTCGACGTGACCACCTGGGAGGACGAGATGAGCTTCCTCTCCTGGATCGTCACCGCCGTGACCTGGCTCGGCAACGTGCTCGTCACCGTGCTCATGGTCATCGTGGCGGTGGGCATCGTGAACACGCTCGCCATCGCCATCCGGGAGCGGACGCGCGAGATCGGCACGCTGCGCGCCATCGGCATGCAGCGCTCCCAGGTGCTGCGGCTCACGCTCCTCGAGGCCTTCCTGCTCGGGCTGGCCGGAGCGGCCGCCGGGGCCGTCCTGGGAGCGGCCGTGGGCGCGGCGCTCAACGCCGCGGCCATCGAGCTGCCGGAGACCATGCAGTACTTCCTCCTCCAGCGGAACCTGCACCTCGCCATCCACCCCGGGCAGGTGGCCACCTACGTCGCCTTCGTCACCGCGCTCACCACCGTCGCCGCCATCTGGCCCTCGGCCTACGCCGCCCGGATGCGCCCGGTGACCGCCATGCACCACGTCGGGTGAACTCCATGCGAAAGACCACGCTCCTCGCGCTCGCGCTCGTCCTCCTCCCGCTGCCTGCCCGGCCGCTCGACCAGGCCGCCACCGACGCCATCATCCGCGGCATCGACGAGCGCGACCGGAACTCGGGCGACTGGAAGGCGCTCGCCTACATGGAGGCGAAGGAGAAGGACAAGACCGACGTGGTCTACGAGCTGCTCGTCTACCGGCGCGACAAGGAGCAGAAGCTCCTCTTCCTCTTCCTCGAGCCGAAGACCGAGGCCGGCAAGGGCTACCTGCGCCTCGAGAAGAACCTCTGGTTCTACGACCCGCGGGTGGGGCGCTGGGAGCGGCGGACCGAGCGGGAGCGCATCGGCGGCACCGACACCCGCCGGGGCGACCTCGACGAGTCCCGCCTCGCCCAGGAGTACACGGCGCAGTGGGAAGGCGACGAGAAGCTCGGCAAGTTCGACGTCCACCGGATCCTGCTCACGGCCCGGCCGGGGGTGGACGTGGCCTTCCCCTCGGTGCGACTCTGGGTGGATCAGGCCACCGGCAACCCGCTCAAGCGGCAGGACCTGGCCCTCTCCGGAAGGCTCATGCGGACCGCCTACTACCCGCGCTGGAAGAAGGTCTACAGCGAGTCGAAGAAGGGCGACGTGTGGTTCGCCGAGGAGATGCGCTTCTACGACGAGGTCGAGAAGGCGAACCAGACGCTCGTGCTCATCAAGTCCATCGACCTGCGCCCCCTCGACCCGAACCTCTTCACCAAGGCCTGGCTCGAATCGAAGAGCCGATGACGAGGCCCGCCGCCATCGCCCTGCTCGCCGCGCTGGCAGCCCTGCCGGCGGCGGCACAGGAGCGGCCGAGCGAGGAGGAGCTGTTCGGGAAGCCGGCCGCTACGCCCGCGGCGCAGCCCGCACCGGCCACGCCCGGCCCTCCCGCGCAGCCCGGCCCGGCGC
>JBAVCR010000151.1:0-16910 GCA_049586815.1 Anaeromyxobacteraceae bacterium | reverse complement strand
TCGCTCGGGGCGCGCCGTCGACGGAGGGACGGCCCTGCGACGCGGGTATTCACGCCGGCGGGCGGCAGCGGCGGCCCTGTGAGGTCACCGACTGCAGGGGCGCCCGGACCTGCTTCCAGGGAGTGCGCCTCACCAGCCCGGATCGAGCGCAGGATCCGAGTTCCAGTGCAGCGGGATGCGTGCGTCGAGGGATGGACGCCCCGGGTCGAGCCTCGCCTCCCACGGTGGCGGCGTGAGGCGAACGCGCCGCCCGCAGGAGGGGCAGTCGGTCCCGTCTCCGGGAAGGAGGTGCTGCACGGGGCGACGCGAGGCGGGGCAGCTGCTGGGCGGTTCCATGTCGACACCGAACCTGATCGGCGTGTGCATCCGGGGCGTGGAGCGCGGGTGACGTTGCCGCAACCCTTCGCCGCTACTCCCCGGCGTCGGCGAGGATCCGCGCCAGCTCGGCGGGCATCCTCGCCATGGGCACGTGGCCGGTGGGCAGCTCGAGGTAGGTCCACCCCTCCGGGTGGGCCTCGATCCTCTCGCGCGCGACCCGCGTGACCGGGGCGAACTCGCTGTCGGTGCAGCGGACGTAGGTGCGTGGGATCCTCGCCAGCCGGCCGGGGTCGAAGCGGAGCGCCTCCACGTAGGGGCGCGCCATGTCGACGCCGTCGAAGGAGAGCGGGTCGCGGTCGCCCGCCCGGATGACGTCGAAGAGCGACTGCCCGGGCTCGGGCAGCGCGGCGTCCACGTACACGATGCGGCGCACGCGCTCCGCCAGCCGGTCGGCGATGCCGGTCACCACCATGCCGCCGTAGCCGTGACCCACGAGGACGATGAGCCCCGGGCCGGCCGCGGCCGCGAGGGCCGTCGACTGCTCGACGTGGGTGGTGAGGTCGTGGGAGCGGTCGCTGCCCAGGGTGGGCGCGAGCACACCGTGTCCCCGCGCCTCGAGCGCGGGGACCACCGGATCCCAGATCCGGCCTCCCATGCGGCCGTCGTCGGTGAAGACCGGCTCCCCGAGGGTGAGCTGGTTCCAGGTCGCCGCCAGCATGTTGGCGCCGTGGATGAGCACGCAGGTGGCCACGTCCGGGAGCCTCCCTCCTTCCGGGAGACTACCTCGCCGGCCCGGCACGCGCGGCGCCCCACATGAGTCCCGGAGCCGTCCCGATCAGCCGCGCGCCGCCCGCACCAGGACGGCGAACTCGCGGTGCAGCCGGATCTCCTCGAGCGCGATGGCCCTCACGTCGATGGACGTGCCGGGTTCGATCCCGAGCGCGCCGGCGATCCGGGTGAGCTCGCCGACCTCCTCCTCGCTGATGCGGCCGTCGATGGCGGCGAGGCGGTAGGCGTCGCGCAGCAGGCAGAGGCGAAGCCCCGGGTCGCGGATGCGGGAGATGAGCGCCTCGCTCGTGAGCCCGGGATCGGCGACGAACTGCCCCGCGATGTCGGCGAGCGCTGCCTGCACCCCCAGGCACGCCGCCGCCCGGTAGACGAACTCGGATTCGCCGCCCTGGATCCCGTCGAGCGCGGCGAGCCGGACGAGGACCGCGAGGTAGCTCGCGACGTCCTCACCGGTGAGGGCCGCCGTGCCCTCGGGAGTGAAGTCCCTCGTCAGGATCGCTTCGCAGACGGCCGTCGTCATCGGATCCCCTTCCGCCGAGCCGGGTGAGGCATAGACAGCCGCCGTCCGGGCTTCACGACAACCGTCCGGGAGGGGAGAACTTTCTTTTGCGGTGAGTCAACACCCTTACGCCCCGGAATGGCCGGGCGGAGGCCTTCGCGCCCCGGCAGGGAGCCGTTCTGGAATTCGACCCTGGGAGGAGGAACCCGATGCGGAAGCCCTGGATGGCGGCGTTCGTGGTGGCCGTTCTCGCGAACCCGGTGCGCGCGGACGACGCGAAGGTCGATCCCTCGATCACGGCGACGGTGAAGAAGTTCAACGAGGCCTTCAACCGATTCGACCCGAAGGAGGTCGCATCGTTCTGGGCGAGCGACGGCACGCTCGTGAGCCCGATCGGGATCTGGGGCAAGGGGCGTTCCGGCGTGGAGAAGGTGTACGCCCAGGACATCGACATGCTCCTCAAGGGCACGACCTCCACCTTCCGCGTGGAGTCGGCCCGCGTGCTGAAGGGAGGGTACGTGCTCCTCGACCTGGACCACGAGATCCAGAACGCGCGGAAGCCCGACGGGACCACCGGCACGATGAAGCTGCACACCGTCATCCTGGCCCGGAAGGCGGGGAAGACCTGGGAGTTCCTCGACGCCCGTCCCTACGCGTTCCTGCCCGCACCGCCGCCCGCGGCGAAGTGACGGGCCCGGGGCGAGGGAGGACGCCACGCCGCGATTCGTGATCGAGCGGGAGATTCCAGGCGCGAGATGGCTCATCGCCCCCGGGGCACGCGCGCCCGGGCGGGTTCCCGGCCAGCGAGGAGCGTCGCCAGCCAGATGACCCTCCTGGAGACCGGCGTCGTCGTCTCGCCCTTCTTGGCCCGGGTGCTTCACGCGTTCCACGCGGAAGGGGGTCCGGACCGGGCCCGCCGAGGATCTCCCAGAAGGAGAAGCCCTCGACGGGCCAGGTCCTCTGCTTCTCGTAGCGGGCCACGAAGCGCTCGAGCCGCTCGTCGACGACGCGGTCCAGGTCGCGGGAGGCGTGCCGGACGAGGCGCTCGCCCCGGCCGTCCACGACCACGATGCCCATGTGCACGACGCGGTACGGGCGCCCCTTCCGCTCCCCGCGGGCCACGAGCAGGATCGTGCCCGAGGGGATTCGCGAGGCGAGCTCCGTCACCCGCGCGAGCGGCACGAGCGAGAGGCGTGACTCCCCGTCCGGCATCCGCCCCGGATCGAGACCGGCCACGAGCTTCCCGCGCCGCGCCTCCTCCGCCCACTCCGCTCGCCGGTGACGGACGGTCACGACGACGGCGTCGCCGCCGCCCACCGCGGCGGTGACGTCGGCGATCCAGCCCTTGGCCGCGAGATCGGGGAGCCACTGCGCCTCCACGTAGTGGTTCCGGTTCTCGTAGCCGGGGGCCCCGGCGTAACGGATTCCGTCGAGCAGCGGCTCCGCCTCCGCCACCGAGCGCGCGGCGCCGAGGGCGAGCGCTGTCTCGACGAGCGACGTGCAGTCGAACCGGTCGAGCCGGAACCGGGGGTCGGGGTCCTTCCCCTCCCCCTCGCCGAGGGGCGACTCGCCGTAGGGCATGCCGCGGAGCCGGCCGGCCGCCCAGGTGGCCCGCGCGGCGCCCGCGGGGTGAAGGGAGAGCCCCGCGTCGAGCGCCGCCCGCACCTCCGCGACCCGTTCCGCCGACGGCGCCGGAACCGCGTTCGACGCGGCGATCGCGAGGGCGAGGAGGACGGGTGCGTGCACGGGCCGGAGGCTATCGCAGGATCGCCGCCGCGGCCTCCCGGGGCGCGCCCACGGCCGATTGCCGAGTCACCCAGGCGCTCCCGGCGCACGATTTTCCTGCACCATTTGCGTCCCGATCTTTCTTCGGGATCGAACCGATCTCCTCGTTGAAGGCTCATATCGCGCGTGCCATCCTGCGCAGTCCTCGCGGCGGAGCCGGACCCCGGACCACGACGAGGCCCTCTCACTTCCCGTTACGTGCCTCACCACCTGCCTGCGGCCCGCGCGGCCGCGACGATGGAGACACCGCGATGAGCAGCGAGACGTACGAGCGGATCCGCTCGAACCCGAAGTTCCAGGAGCTGGTGTCGCGCCGCTCCCGGCTGGCCTGGACCCTGTCGGCGATCGTGCTCGTCGGCTTCTACGGGTTCGTCATGGTCGTCGCCTTCGCACCCGCGGTCATCGGGCTGCGCATCGGCGGCTCGACGCTCACCGTCGGCGTCGCGGCGGGGCTCACCATGTTCGTGACCTTCTGGCTGCTCACCGCCCTCTACGTGCGGCGCGCCAACGGCGAGTTCGACCGGCTCACCTCCGAGCTCGTGAAGGAGGCCACCGCACCCCGGCCGGCCCCGGCGCGGAAGGGCGTCGTGGTCTCGCTGGCGCTCCTCGCGCTCCCCTCGCTGGCGCTGGCCGGTCCGGCCATGGACGCGACCGAGAAGCAGCCGGTCAACGTCTACGCCATCGCCATGTTCCTCGTCTTCGTCGCCCTCACCATGGGCATCACCTGGTGGGCCTCGCGCCGCACCCGCACGGCGAGCGACTTCTACACCGCCGGCGGCGGCATCACCGGCTTCCAGAACGGCCTCGCCATCGCCGGCGACTACATGTCGGCGGCGACCCTGCTCGGCATCACCGCCATGACCTACTCGCAGGGGTTCGACGGCTACATGTACGCCATCGCCTTCTTCGTGGGCTGGCCGGTCATCCTCTTCCTCATGGCCGAGCGGCTCCGCAACCTGGGCAAGTTCACCTTCGCCGACATCACCTCGTACCGGCTCGACCAGGGGAAGGTGCGCACCATGGCGGCGATCTCGTCGCTCACGGTGGTGGTCTTCTACCTCATCGCCCAGATGGTGGGCGCCGGGCAGCTCATCAAGCTGCTCTTCGGCCTCGACTACTCGGTGGCCGTGATCGCTGTCGGCGCGCTCATGATGGTCTACGTGATCTTCGGCGGCATGGTGGCCACCACCTGGGTGCAGATCATCAAGGCCTGCCTGCTGCTCTTCGGCGGCACGACCGTCATGGTGCTCGCCATGAGCCGGTTCGGCTTCTCCTACTCCACGCTGGTGGAGAAGGCCACGGCGGCCCACAGGAACGGCTGGGCGCTCCTCGCTCCCGGTCCGCTCCTCAAGGACCCGGTGAACGCCATCTCGCTCGGCATGGGGCTCATGTTCGGCACCGCCGGCCTGCCCCACATCCTCATGCGCTTCTTCACGGTGACGAACGCCAAGGAGGCCCGCAAGTCGGTCCTCTACGCCTCGGGCTTCGTGGCCTACTTCTTCAACGTCATCTTCCTGATGGGGCTCTCGGCGATCCTGATCGTCGGCCTCGACCCCGCCTTCTTCGAGGGCGGCAAGGTGGGCGGCAAGCTCATCGGCGGCGGAAACATGGTGGTCATGCACCTCGCCAAGGCGGTGGGCGGCAACCTGATGCTCGGCTTCCTGGCCGCGGTCGCCTTCGCCACCATCCTGGCCGTGGTCTCGGGCCTCGCCCTCGCCGGCGCCTCCGCCATCTCCCACGACCTCTACGCCCGGGTGATCAAGAAGGGGCAGGTCAGCGAGGCGGCCGAGATCCGCGTCTCCAAGTTCGCCACCATCGGCCTCGGCGTCGTGGCCATCGCGCTCGGCATCCTCTTCGAAAAGCAGAACGTGGCCTTCATGGTGGGGCTTGCCTTCGGCGTGGCCGCCGCCGCCAACTTCCCGGTGCTCATCCTCTCCATGTACTGGAAGGGGCTCACCACCCGCGGCGCCCTGATGGGCGGCTACGGCGGGCTCTTCTCGGCGGTGCTCCTCGTCCTCTTCTCCAAGTCGGTGTGGGTGACCGTCCTCGGCAACCCGAAGGCCATCTTCCCGTACGACCAGCCCGCCCTCTTCGCCATGCCCATCGCCTTCTTCCTGGCCTGGGCCGGGTCGAAGATGGACGCCTCGGCGCGTGCGCGGCAGGAGTCGCTGGCCTTCGAGGACCAGTACGTGCGCGCCCAGACCGGCTTCGGGTCGGCGGCGGCCAGCAAGCACTGAGCGGACGGCGCGCGGGGCCGGCCCTCCGGGGCCGGCCTCACAGCCTGTGGTGGTGGGCGGCGAGCTCCTGCCACGCGTTCACCGCGCGGAAGGACTCCTTCAGGCGGGTGCGCTCGATGGGGGTGAGCGCGGAGAGCGACACCTCGTCCCCCACCGGGCCTCCCTCCACCAGGGTGCGCAGCTGCAGGCGGAGCCGCAGCCCCACCAGGAAGCGGTAGGCCTCGGCGACGTTGCCCGCCGTCTCGGCGTCGAGGAGCCCGCCCCGCTCCGCCGCCTCGAGGCGGTCGAGGGTGTGGCGGGCCCGCGAGCCCAGCTCGAGCGCGGCGCAGCGCGCCAGGAAGACGATGGGCGAGATGCCCTGCTTCTTGAGGTCGACCACCGAGGACTCGCCCCGGATGCGGAGGAGCAGCATCTTGGGGGGCGCGAAGCGCAGCGCCTCCTGCGCCATCGCGCGCAGGAAGATGGGCTGGGCGCTCGCCGCGGCGATCTCGTCCTGGAGGGGCTCGAGGTCGAGCCGGCCGGCCACGCGCCGCTGGTCGAAGAAGATCGCCGCCTCGAGCAGACCCTGCTGCGTGGGCTCGAGGATCCAGCCCCGGAAGCGGTCGCGCCAGCCGGACAGGCCGTCGAGCCAGCGGCGCGCCATGTACCCGCCCGGGCAGCGCGGGAAGCCGGCGGCCTCGAGGTCGTCGTTGACGCGCTCCGCGAAGGCCTGGAACCAGCTCCTCGACGCCTCGCCCTCGTCGGCGAAGGCGAGCGCGTTGTCCTGGTCGGTGAGGAGCGTCTGCTCCATGCGCCCCTCCGACCCGAGCGCCATCCACGCCCAGGGCGCGGGCGCCGGGCCCAGGTCGGCCTCCGCCCAGCGCAGGATGGGGCGCAGGAGCGCGTCGTTCAGGCGGGCCACGAGCTGGGCGATCGCCACCGGATCGAGCCGGGCGGCGAGGAGCGCCGCCACCATCTCGGCCACCCGGGCGCCGTAGCCCCGCAGGCCGTCGCGCGACGCGAGCCGCTCCACGGCCCGGATGGCGGCCACCGGCCCCTGGGCCGACGAGCGCATGAGATCGGTGGAGGTGAGGACGCCCACCACCTCGCCGTCCCGCACCAGCGGCAGGTGGTGGCGCTCCTCGTCGAGCAGCGCCATCCAGGCCTCGTACACCGGCGTCCCCGCCGGCATGGTCCAGAGCGGCCGGGTGGCCACCCGGGACACCGGCAGGTCGCCCCCCAGCCCCTCGGCGAGCACCCGGCTGCGGAGGTCGCGATCGGTGAGGATTCCCGGCGGGTCCCCACGCACCAGCACCGACGAGATGCGCTGGTCGCGCATGACGCGGGCCGCCTCGACCACCGTGGCATCCTCTCCTACCCAGACCGGCGCCCGCCGCACCAGGCGCCCGGCCTCGGCGGAGAGATCGGGCTGGAAGGCGGCCACCGGCGACTGCTCGAGGCTGGCGCGGAGCCGCTCCCCGAGGCCGGCGGCGAAGTGGGCGGCGAAGCGGGGGTCCTGCTCCAGCCGCTGGAACTCGTCGGCGGGGAGCTCGCAGGCGACCAAGTCCTCCTCGACGACCACGTCGAGGGTGGCCCGCCCCGTGATGAGGGAGGTGTAGCCGAACGTCTCGCCCTCCTCCAGGACCTGCACGGTCTGGCCGTGCCGCTCGAGCCGCACCGAGCCGCTGCGGATGACGTAGAGGTGCTGCATGGGCTCGCCACCGGCCCGGGCGAGCCACGTCCCGGCGGTGAACCGCCGCGTCACCACGTGGCGCGCCGCCTCCTCGAATCGCTCCCGCGGCAGCGCGTCGAAGGGCGGGGTCTTTCGCAGGAACTCGACGTCGCTGGCGGGCATCCCGCTTCCTACGCCCGGTACCGGCCGATCACGACCACGGCGTTGCTGCCGCCGAAGGCGAAGGAGTTCTTCAGCACGTGGTCGCCCTCGTAGGCGCGCGCGCCCTCGGTGACGTGGTCGAGGTCGAGCTCCGGGTCGGGGACGACGCGGTTGATCGTGGGGGGCACCTTGCGGTCGCGCAGCGCCTGGATGCAGCCGATGAGCTCGAGGGCGCCGCCAGCGGAGATGCAGTGACCGAGGGCTCCCTTGTTCCCCACCACCATGGTCCGGGCGGCCGCCGGCCCGAAGACCGCCTTGATGGCGGTGGTCTCGGTCCTGTCGTTCCAGTCGGTGCCGGTCCCGTGGGCGTTCACGTAGCCCACCTGCTCGGGCCGGAGCCCGGCGTCGCGGAGCGCCTTCTCGATGGCGCGCGTCGGGCCCTGGGGCGATGGCTGGGTGAGGCTGTGGCAGTCGGCGGAGGCGCCGTAGCCGAGCACCTCGGCCAGGACGGGCTGGCCGCGCCGCCGCGCCGACTCCTCCGACTCGAGCACGAGGACGCCCGCGCCCTCGCCGAGCACGATGCCGTCGCGGTCGGCGCTGAAGGGGCGGCAGGCCCGCGCGGGGTCGTCGTACTTCTCGGCGAGCACCCGCAGCGCGCTCCAGGCCGTCATGACACCCAGGGTGAAACAGGAGTCGGCGCCCCCCGCCACGGCGACGTCGATGGCCCCGGTGCGGATGAGGTGCTGGGCCTGGCCGATGCTGTGGGTGCCCGAGGCGCAGGCCCCGTCCACGTTGAAGAGCAGGCCGCCCAGCCCGAAGCGGATCGAAACGTTGGCCGACGGCCCGGTGTTCATCGAGGTGGGGATGGTGAGGGGGGCGGCCCGGCCGTTCAGGTAGAAGTCCTTGTACGCATAGTCACAGGCGGAGAAGCCGCCGATGGAGCTGCCGATCATCACCGCCGTCTCCTGGCGGTCGATCCCCCCGTCCTCGAGGCGCGCCTGCTTCACCGCCTGCGTGGCGGCGACCACGGCGAGCTGGGACGTCCGGCTGGTGCGCCGGACCTCCTTGCGGTCGAAGTAGTCGGCCTCGACGTACCCCTGGGCACGCCCCCCGACGGGGGCAGGGAAGGAGGCGAAGGCGGGGTCGTCGAGCTTCACCGTGCCCGAATCGCCCCGGAGGAGCCTCGTCCAGAAGGTCTCGACGTCGCAGCCGAGCGCGCTCGCCACGCCGACCCCCGTCACCACCACGCGTCGCCTGTCCATCGCTCCCTCGCCGTTCGTTCTTCGCCCTTTTCCTGCGGGGCGGCGACACCTTATCAGTCTCCCGGCCCGGCCGCCGCCCGACCGACGGGGGGCCCGCCCGGGCACTTGGGGCAGGAGAGAGGGGCGCCATCGTGTCGCGGTGGTCCGGCACCGTCGTGCATCCCGTGACCGCATGGGAGTAGGATGCCGCCCCTGCGGCACCAACCGGGGAGGGAGCAATGGCGCGCCAGCGGGGGGCCGGAGAGGCCCTCGAGGTCATGCAAGTGATGTGGGCGCTCGCCCATGCACTCGAGAAGCGGTCGAAGTGGATGCACCGGGAACTCGGCATCACCGGACCGCAGCGGCTCGTGCTGCGCGCCATCGGCGAGTCCCCGGGCCTCTCGCCGGGAGAGGCCGCGCGCCACCTGAGCCTCAATCCGGGGACGGTGAGCCGGCTCGTGGCCGCGCTGGAGCGCTCCGGCCTCGTCGAGCGGAACGGCCACGACGGGGACGGTCGCCGCCAGGTGCTGAAGCTCACCCGCAAGGGCAAGGCGCTGAACGACCAGCGCGCGGGGACGATCGAGTCCGCCGTCCGCGAGGCCCTCGCGAAGGGCAGCCCGGGCGACTCCCGGGCCGCTCGGAGGTTCATCGAGCGGCTCAACGCCGCCCTCGCGCTCCCGTCGTCCGAGGAGTAGGGACGACTCCGGAAAAGCGGAGGGGCGGCCACTGGCCGCCCCCCCTGGAACCCCCCCGCGGGATTCTCTCGATCAGGACTTCCGCTTCTCCTCGACCTCCCTCGCGAGGTCGTCGAGCTTGGCCTCGCCCGCCTTCGCGTCGTCGCCCGGCTTCGCCTCGGTGGCCTTGCCGGTGAGGTGGGCAGCGCCAGGAGCCCAGCCCGGCGTCACGGTGGCGGCGAGGTCCTTGGCCGAGCCGTGGAACATGCGGGCGATGGGGCTCACCGCGGCCTTCGCCGTCAGGTAGAGGCCGATGAAGGGCAGGAACACGACCATGAGACCGCCGAGCACCGGCGTGACCAGGAACGCAGCCGCGGTCGGGACCTTGACGTAGTGCTCGGAGGCGGGACCGGGAAGCCGCTCGCCGTCGCGCGCGATGGGGAAGATCTCCCAGTTCGACTTCGAGAGGTAGTAGCCACCGGGAACCGAGTTGCCGCCGTTGAAGGTCGTCATGGTGTGTCTCCTTTTCTGGTTCGAGTCTCGTCGATCCCCAGGGGCCGCGACATCGGGACGAGTCCCCAGCGCGCCGGGAACGAGTCCCGGGGAGGAACCGGGAAAGATCCCGAACCCGGATGGGGCGTCCGGACGACCTTGGCGCAAGCTCCTGGATTTCCTGAGGAACGTCCCTGCCGTCGTCTGCCGAGCCTCGGGATTCGCCTCGAAGACGTTCCGGGGCGGGGCGCGCGGACCGGGAGCTCCCCAAAGCCACCCCGCGGCCACCCGGGGGTCCATGATTCACCGTTGGTGACTGTATTCACCATGAGTGACATGGGGCGGCGGCCTCCGACCTGCACGCTTCCCGGGCCGCCCGGTGCCTCGCGCACGGGCTCCGGCCGCCGCCGGGATCGCGCAACACCGCGTCGACGCTCGATCGGCTCCCGGGTCCGGACATTGCAGTTGCCCCGGGCATGAAACTCATCCAGGCCATCGTCCGCCCGTTCAAGCTGGACGAGGTGTCGAAGGAGCTCTCCGCGGTCGGCGTCGCGGGCCTCACCACCTCCGAGGTGAAGGGATACGGCCGGCAGCTCGGGCACAAGGAGCTCTACCGGGGCGCCGAGTACGCCATCGGGTTCAACCCGAAGGTGATGCTCGAGGTCGCCGTGCCGGACGACATCGCGCCCCGCGTGATCGACGTCCTCGTGAAGGCGTCCCGCACCGGCGCGATCGGCGACGGGAAGATCTTCGTCGTGAGCCTGGAGGAGGCGGTCCGGGTGCGGAACGCCGAGCGCGGCGACGCCGCCCTCTAGCACGTCGGGCGCGGGGAGACAGGGGGGGCGCGGCGGGCGTTTCCGCTGTAGATTCACCCTCCCCCATGACGAACCGCATCCCCGAACGTCCCGGTCGATCGGCGGCCGCCGTCCTGCTCACGGCTGCCGCATTCCTCGCCTCCTGCGGGTCCCGCTCCTCCCCCCCGGCCTCCACCGGCCCGGTGGAGGTGGGCGTCGTCACCCTGACCCCGGTCCCGCTCACGCTCACCCGCGAGCTCCCGGGGCGGACGGCCCCGTTCCGCTCCGCCGAGGTCCGCGCCCGGGTGAACGGCATCGTCCAGAAGCGGCTCTTCAACGAGGGCAGCGAGGTGAGGGAGGGGCAGAAGCTCTTCCTCATCGATCCGGCCCCCTACGAGGCCGAGCTCGACCGCGCCCGGGCAGCGCTGGCGCGCGCCGAGGCCACCCTCGCCCACGCCAGGGTGGTGGCGGAGCGCCACGCCACCCTCATCAAGACCAACGTGGTGAGCCAGCAGGACCACGACAACGCCATGGCCGCGCAGAAGACCGCCGAGGCCGACGTGGCCGCGGCCCGCGCCGCCGAGCAGGCCGCCCGCATCAACCACGGGTTCACCACGGTCACCGCCCCGGTCTCCGGCCGCATCGGGCGCGCCATGGTGACCGAGGGCGCCTACGCCCAGGCCTCGCAGGCCACGCTGCTCGCCGTCATCCAGCAGATCGACCCGATGTACGTCGACCTGAGCCAGTCGGCCGACGAGGTGCTGCGGCTGCGGCGCAGCATCGAGGCCGGCAAGCTGCAGGGCAACGCATCCGGAAAGGCACAGGTGCGGCTCGTCACCGACGACGGCCGCGACTACCCGCTCCCCGGCACGCTGCAGTTCACCGACGTGACCGTCGACCCCGGCACCGGATCGATCACGCTGCGTGCGCTCTTCCCGAACCCCCGCGGCGAGCTCCTGCCCGGGATGTTCGTGCGGGCCCGCATCGAGGAGGGGATGGATCCCGCCGCGCTGCTCGTGCCGCAGGTGGGGGTGACCCGCGATCAGAAGGGGCTGCCGGTCGCGCTCGTGGTGAACGGGGAGAAGAAGGTGGAGCGCCGCTCCATCGTCACCGACCGCGCCGTGGGGAACGCCTGGCTCGTCACCGAGGGGCTCGCGGCCGGCGATCAGGTCGTCGTCGAGGGGGTGCAGAAGGTCCGCCCCGGCACCCCGGTCAACCCCGTGCCCGCCTCCGGCGTGAAGTAGGGAGCCCCGTGGCCCGGTTCTTCATCGAGCGGCCGATCTTCGCCTGGGTGGTGGGCATCCTGGTGATGCTCGCCGGCGCGCTCTCCGTCGTCCGCCTCCCGGTCTCGCAGTACCCGGCCATCGCGCCCCTCCAGGTGAGCGTCTCCACCACCTATCCCGGGGCCAGCTCGAAGACCCTCGAGGACACGGTCACGCAGGTCATCGAGCAGCGGATGAACGGCCTCGACAACCTGCGCTACATGGCGTCGTCCTCCGACTCGGCGGGCAACGCGTCGGTGACGCTGACCTTCGACGCCGGCACCGACCCGGACATCGCCCAGGTGCAGGTGCAGAACAAGCTCGCGCTCGCCATGCCGCAGCTTCCCCAGGAGGTGCAGCGGCAGGGCGTGCGGGTGGCCAAGTCGGTGTCGAACTACATGCTCATCATCGGCCTCGTCTCCGAGGACGGGTCGATGACCCGCAACGACATCGCCGACTACGCCTACTCGACCCTGCAGGATCCCATCAGCCGCGTGTCGGGCGTGGGCGAGGTGAACACCTTCGGCTCGGCCTACGCCATGCGGATCTGGCTCGACCCGGCCCGGCTCGCCAAGTACCGGCTCACGCCCAGCGACGTCTCGGGGGCGCTCCAGGCGCAGAACGCGCAGGTCTCGGCCGGACAGCTGGGCGGGCTGCCGGCGGTGGAGGGGCAGCGGCTCAACGCCACCATCACCGCCCAGGCCCGGCTCCAGACCCCGGAGCAGTTCCGCGCCGTCCTGCTCCGGGTGAACCCGGACGGCTCGAAGGTGCGCCTCGACGACGTGGCCCGGGTGGAGCTGGCCGGCGAGTCCTCCGAGATCGAGACCTTCATCAACGGCCGCCCCTCGTCCGGCATCGGCGTGCGGCTCGCCGCCGGCGCGAACGCGCTCCAGACCTCCGCCGCGGTGCGTGCCCGGGTCGACGAGCTGTCGCGCTACTTCCCGCCCGGCCTCAGGGTGGTCTACCCGGTCGACTCGGTGCCGTTCGTGCGGCTCTCCATCGAGGAGGTGCTGAAGACGCTCCTCGAGGCCATCGTGCTCGTCTTCCTGGTGATGTACCTCTTCCTGCAGAACTTCCGGGCCACGCTCATCCCCACCATCGCCGTGCCGGTCGTGCTGCTCGGCACCATGGGCGTGCTGGCCGCCTTCGGCTTCGGCATCAACACCCTCACCATGTTCGGCATGGTGCTCGCCATCGGCCTGCTCGTCGACGACGCCATCGTGGTGGTGGAGAACGTCGAGCGCGTGATGACCGAGGAGGGTCTCCCGCCCCGCTCGGCGACCCACAAGTCGATGCGCCAGATCACCGGCGCGCTGGTCGGCATCGCGCTCGTGCTGGCGGCCGTGTTCGTCCCCATGGCCTTCTTCCCGGGCTCGGTCGGCGTCATCTACCGCCAGTTCTCCATCACCATCGTCTCCTCGATGGTGCTCTCGGTGCTCGTCGCCCTCTCGCTCACGCCGGCCCTGTGCGCCACGATCCTGAAGCCGGTGGAGAAGGGGCACGGCCTCGAGCGGAAGGGCTTCTTCGGCTGGTTCAACCGGGTCTACGAGGGCTCGGCCGGCCGCTACCAGCGGATCGTCGAGTGGCTCCTGCGCCGCAGGGTGCGGGGGATGATCGGCTACGCGGTCCTCGTGGCGATGCTCGGCCTGCTCTTCAGCCGGCTCCCCACCGGCTTCCTGCCCCAGGAGGACCAGGGGCTCATGTACGTCCAGGTCTCCCTGCCTCCCGGCAGCACGCTCGAGCAGACGAAGAAGGTCCTGGCGCGCATCTCCGACCACCTGCTCGCGGAGGAGAAGGACGCCATCGAGACGGTGATGTCGATCGCCGGCTTCAACTTCGGGTCGCGCGGCCAGAGCGCCGGCGTGGCCTTCATCCGGCTGAAGCCCTGGGACGAGCGACCGGGCGCACGGCTGCGCTCCGACGCGGTGGCGGCCCGGGCCCAGAAGGCCTTCTCCTCGATCAAGGAGGCGAACGTCTTCGCCTTCACGCCCCCCGCCGTCACCGAGCTCGGCAACGCCAACGGGTTCGAGTTCCAGCTGCAGGACCGCGGCGGCCTCGGGCACGACGCGCTGCTCGCGGCGCGCAACCAGCTCCTCGACCTGGCCCGCAAGGACCCCGCGCTCGCCAAGGTGCGTGCCGCCGGCCTGGAGGACACCCCGCAGTTCAACGTCGACGTCGACCAGCAGAAGGCGGTGGCGCTGGGCGTCTCCATCGCCGACGTGAACCAGACGCTCGCCTCGACCTGGGGCGTGGCCTACGTGAACGACTTCCTCGACAAGGGGCGCACCAAGCGCGTCTACCTGCAGGCCGACGCCCCGTTCCGGATGAACCCGGAGGACCTCGACCGCTGGTACGTGCGCAACCGCGCCGGCGAGATGGTCCCCATCTCGGCCATCGCGACCACGCGCTGGACCTACGGCTCGCCGAAGCTGGAGCGCTTCAACGGGATCCCCGCCATGGCCGTCCAGGGAGAGCCCGCGCCCGGCCACAGCTCCGGGGAGGCCATGGCCTCGCTGGAACGCATCGTGGCGCAGCTGCCGCCCGGCATCGGCTTCGAATGGTCCGGCCTGTCCTACGAGGAGAAGGTCTCGGGCGCCAACGCCCCCCTGCTCTACGCCATCTCGCTCCTCGTCGTGTTCCTCTGCCTGGCCGCGCTCTACGAGAGCTGGTCCATCCCCATCTCGGTCATGCTGGTCGTGCCGCTCGGCGTGCTCGGCGCCGTCGGAGCCATGCTCGGCCGCGGCCTCATGAACGACGTCTTCTTCCAGGTGGGGCTCCTCACCACGGTGGGCCTCTCCGCCAAGAACGCCATCCTCATCGTCGAGTTCGCGAAGGAGCTTCACGACGGGGGCAAGGACGCGGTGGAGGCGGCGCTCACCGCGGCGCGCCTGCGGCTCCGCCCCATCCTCATGACCTCGCTCGCCTTCATCCTGGGCGTCCTGCCCCTCGCCATCGCCCGCGGCGCCGGGGCGGGCGGCCAGGTGGCCATCGGGACCGCCGTGATCGGCGGCATGCTGTCGGCCACCCTGCTCGCCATCCTCTTCGTGCCCCTCTTCTTCGTCTTCATCGCGGAGCGCTCCCGGCCGCGCGCGCCCCGCAGGGAGGAGAACGACCCGGACACCGACGCCCGGGCCGACGAGGAGGAGGCGGCGGAGCGCACCCGGCGCGCCGCGACGGCCGCGCACGGCTGACGGCTTCAGGACCCGGCCGGCGGACCGGCGCCCACCACCTCGGCGAGCACCTCCACGATCGCCGGGTCGAGGAACGTCCCGGCGCGTGCCCGCAGGAGCGCGATCGCCTCGGCCGTTCCCATCGGGCAGGAGGCGCGGAGCCCCACCCACGTGTCGGCGACGGCGACGAGCCGCGCCGCCGTCACCGGGACCCGCGGGGTGGAGAGCGGCGGGTAGGAGGGCGCGCCGTCGAAGCGCAGGTGGTGCTCGCCCGCGACGCGGACCGCGACGTCCGGGATTCCCTCGATGGCGGCGAGGCGTGCGGCACCGCGGACCGGATGGCCCCGGCGTCTCCGCGCCGTGCCCCCTTCGGCCGGCCCGCCCTCGAGGTAACCCACGTCGTGGAGGAGGGCGGCGAGGACGAGCTCCTCGAGCAGCTTCCCGTCCACCTGGAGCGCCCGCGCGATGCGCTGGGTGGTGAGCGCCACGGCGAGGCCGTGCAGGAACTCCCGGTCGTCGATCCGGGTGGCCGCGCCGCGCAGGGCGTCGATGGCCGCCCCGTCGGCGCCGCGCGCGAGCAGGGCGACGAGACCGCGCAGCCGCTCGATCCGCGTCGCCTCCCCGGCCCCGATGGCGCGGAGCTCCCCCCGCGCGCCCTCGACCTGCTCGAACGGGATGGAAGGCGCGCCCCCGGTCGGACCGCCGCCGGCGGCACCCGCGGCCCGGGGTTCCTCCCCCGCGGAGAAGCCGCCCTGCCCGAGGAGGATGTGCGGGGACGGGGACGGCCCGGCCGCGCTCATGCACCCGTCGAAGAACCGGCCGAGCTCTGCGGCGCCGAGCCCGGCGACGAGCGTCATGCCGCGGATCCCGTGGCGGAGGAAGGCACGCATGACCCCGCGCGCCCAGGGCGCGTCGTCGGGCACCGCCACGCGATCGACGAGGAGCTGTCCCTCGAGGAGCAGGAGCGAGACCTCCACGTTGCCGGCGTGGCTGCACAGGGCAGCGAGCGCCTCCAGGACCCGTGCCACGGCGGCCTCGACCTGCGGGTGGCCCGGCGAGTAGGCGGTGCGCTTCTGGAACGCTCCGCCCAGGTCGATGACCAGGCGCTGCACCAGCGCGGCGTGGTTCGTGGCGGGCTCGTTCACGACGCGCCCCCCGTCCCGGAGGCGAGCAGCGTGCTCTGCCGGCGGATCTCGCCGTCCCCGGAGCGCATCCCGCTCTCGATCCACGGAAGGCGGGCCGCCTCCGGGTAGGCGGCGAGCGTCCGGTAGAGCTCCCGCCGTTCCTCCACGGCCGGGCGGAGGATGGGAACCCGGGCCCGGAAGTGGGCGAGGCCGTCGAGCGCGGCCGGATCACCGATGGCCGCGAGCGCGCGGATGGCCGCCAGCCGGACCGGGCGCCTCCTGCCGAATGGGTCCCGCGTCGCCAGGCAGGCGACGAGGGGGCCCACCGCCTCGGTGATGCGGTACTGGCCCGCCAGCTCGACGGCCGCCGCCGCCTGGCGCACGTCCGGGTCGTGGATGACGCGCCCGAGGAGCTCTTCCGGCGCGGTGCGCTCGAAGGCGAAGAGGCAGTGGATGGCCTCGAGGCGAACGCGCAGGTCCGGGTGGGCGGCCGTGGCGCGGACCGCCGGCAACGACCGCGCGTCGCCCACCCGGCGCAGGAGGAGCAGCATGTTCCGCACGACGTACCAGCGCGGGTCGGCGAGGCTCGCCTCCGCCGGCCCGACGACCGCCGGGCCGAGCCGGGCGAGGAGGTCGAGGAGGCGGAGCCGCTGCCGGCGGTCCTCGGCGTCGGCGAGGACGTCGAGGAGGTGGCGCACCGCCACCGGGTCGA
>JBAVCR010000150.1:0-6620 GCA_049586815.1 Anaeromyxobacteraceae bacterium | reverse complement strand
TCGGCGACCTGCAGCGCGGTGCGGGGGCCGCGCAGCCCGAGGCGCGACTTCGGCGCGGCGGCGAGCGCCTCGGCGCGACCGAGGTCGATGGCGTCGGCCACGTCGAGGATCCGGTAGATCCGGACGGACCCCTCCTTCACCCGGTAGGCCCCGCCGCTCATGGAGGGATCGTATCCGGGTCGCCGGGAAGAGGCCCGGGGAGCCCCCGGGAGGGACGCATCCCCCCGTTCCGGTCCTGTCCTCCATCGCGCCGGGCGCCGACCTGCTGCCGAAGCCGTTCACGCCGTCGGGGCTGCTGGCGCGGGTTCGCGCCGCCCTCGATCGCCCGTCGTGAGCTCGACCACCGCCACCACCCAGATCACCGCCACCGGCAGCACCTTCACGCCGTAGGGGTGGAGGAAGCGGTTGCGGAATCCGGGCGGGACGAGGTCGGAGTAGGTGACCGAGACGAGCAGCAGCGCCGCCCAGAGGAGCCCGCGGTGGAGCGGCGTGCTCGCCTGCCCGAAGTACCAGAGCGCGATGCCCGCCATGGCGATGACGAAGGTGGGCGACTCGGTGAGGTGGTTGAAGGCGATCATCCACATGAGGAGCGCGCCCAGGAAGGCGGCGCGGAAGGCAGGGTCCCCGAAGCGCGCCGGGCGCAGCAGCGGCAGCGCGGTGGCGATCCCGGCCACGCCGAGCAGCAGCACCCGCGGCGGGTCGACCCCGAACCAGGCGTGGAGCAGCTGCGCCACCGACATCCCCAGCCCGGCGGCGTGGGTGCTCGTGGTGTGGAGGTGGATCCAGTTGCCGTACTGCCAGAGGAGCGCGGCCGGGGAGACGACGAGGAGCGGCAGGAGCGCGAGCGCGAGCACCCAGGCGGCGGTGGAGAGCACGAGCCGCAGGCGCCACGGGTAGAGGAGGAAGACCAGCCCTGCCGCCAGGGGGAAGATCTTCACGTACCCGGCCAGCGCGAGCAGGAGCCCGGCCGCCGAGGCACGGCGCCGCTCGGCCGCCGCGAAGGCGAGGAGCAGGAGCCCCACGATGGCGGGGTTCGTCTGCGAATTCTGGGCGGCGCCGACGAACTCGAGGAGCAGGAACCAGGCGAAGAGCGACCGGGCGCGCCCGTCCAGGCCGGGGACCGACCGGATCCCGGCCACCATCACGGCCGCGTTCGCGAGGTTCCAGAGCACGAGCGACGGCGCCACCGGGAGCACCGAGAACGGCGCCATGAGCACCGCGAAGGTCGGGCTGTAGAGGAAGTTGTCGAAGTGCTCGCCGGGGAAGTCGAGGTAGAGGTTCCGCCCCTCGAGGAGGTGGACGAAGGCCTGCCGGAAGACGAGGAAGTTGTTGTAGTGGGTGAGCCCATCCGGGAGCGGCCGGTACCGGGTGAGCAGGACCTGCTGCACCGCCGCTCCCGCGGCGACGAGGAGCGGGACGGAGAGCGCCACCCGGGGGTCGAGGAGGAAACGCAGGAGCCGGACCCGGAGCCCGTTCACGGCGACGCCTCCGACGGGCGGACCAGCGCGACGCCCGCCGCCGCGCAGTCGGAGAGGAAGCGGTCCGACTCGAGGTAGCGCAGCTCGGCGCCGCGGGCCATGGCGGCCGGCTCCGCGCCGGGGAGACCGGGATGGCACATGAGGAGCGCGCCGTCGGCCACGTCGGCGAGCCACCCGCGCACGAGCCCGGGGAAGTCGGAGCGCGCCGAGAGGTCGTAGACGCCGGCGAAGTCGGTGTTGTGGGGGAAGCCTCCCTGGCGCAGCGCCTCGAGGAGCGCGCGCGCCCCGAGCCCCGCCACCACCGCGGCCTTGCCGCCACGGGCCCGGAGCGGGACCAGGTTGCGCACGTACGGCAGGCGGTCCCCGTAGCGCTCGCGCAGCACGCCGAGCAGCGCGCGCCGCACCGGGGCGAGCTGGTGCACGTGGTGGTGCCCGTCGACGAGCGCCGGGGGCGCCCCGTAGGCCTGCTCGAACCGGTCGAGCTGCTCCGCCACCCGGACGCGGACGGCCGCCTCCCCGAGGAGGCCGAGCGCGCCGCGCGCCGCCAGGAGGAGCGCGTCGCGGGCCGACCGGGTGCCGAGGAAGAGGTGGAGGCCGGCGTCGGTCCGGCCCCGGAGCGCCGCCAGCTCCGCGGCCCCCGCGCGCCAGGCCGGGAGCTCGACCATGCAGGTGGTGGCGCCCAGGCGCCCCGCCTCGGCGAGACGGAGGATCCCCTCGTTCACCGAGGGTTCCATGCCGAAGTCGTCGGCGCAGAGGACCACCCTCCGCGTCGCGGGGCCGGGCGCCGCTTCCATCAGGCGGACCGCTCCTCCCGCGGCGGGATCCGGCCGCGGTCCGTCTCGTCGGCGACGATGAAGTTGGGGCGGCGCTTCACCTCCTCGAAGACGCGCCCCAGGTACTCCCCGATGACGCCGAGGGAGAGCAGCTGCACGCCCGAGAAGAACATGATGGAGACCACGATGGTCGGGTAGCCGGGCACCTTGGTGCCGAAGAGCATCTCCTCGGCGATGACCCAGGCGCCGTAGCCGAGCGCCAGCACCGACACGGCCGCGCCCGCCACCGAGACCGCGCGGAGCGGGAGCGTGGAGAAGGACGTGAGGCCGGCCGCGGCGAGCCCGAGGAGCCCGGACAGCCGGAAGGAGCTCTCCCCGGCGGCGCGCTGCGCCGGCTCGAACTCGACGGGCACGGCGCGGAAGCCCACCCAGGCGTAGAGCCCCTTCATGAAGCGGGCCCGCTCCGGCATGCGCCGGAGCGCGTCGACCACCCGGCGGTCGAGGAGGCGGAAGTCGCCGGCGTCGGGCGGGATGTCGACGTGGGCGGCGCGGGCCATCCCGGCGTAGAAGGCGGCGGCGCCGGTGCGCTTCAGCCAGGACTCGTCCCGGCGGTGGGTGCGCACGCCGTAGACCATGTCCGCGCCCTCCCGCCAGTGCCGGAGCATGACGGGGAGGAGCGAGACCGGGTGCTGCCCGTCGCCGTCGATGAGGAGCACCACGTCTCCGCGGGCCGCCTCGATCCCGGCGGCGAGCGCGGCCTCCTTGCCGAAGTTGCGGGACAGCTCCAGGTAGTGGATGGCGCACTCCTCGGCGGCCTCGAGGACGCGCTCGCGCGTGTCGTCCCGGCTGCCGTCGTTCACCACCACGATCTCGTGGGCGGGGGTGAGCGCGGCGAGCTCCGCGTGCAGCGCGCGCAGGAACGCGGGGGCGTTCGGCGCCTCGTTGAACATGGGAACCACCGCGGAGATGCTCGGGCGGGCCTCTCGGCGATCGGTGCTGTGGGCTTTGGAGGCCACGTCCGGCCGGCATCTTGGCACGATCCGGGGGGTTTTTGGCATTCCCCTCCGCCCGTTCTTGGGGGGCGAGCCTCTGCCGCGTCACATCCTCCGGGCCGCCGCCTCCATCCCATCGAACGGGCAATCGGGCCCGACGCGGAACGGAGCCAGACATGACGAGCGCGACCCGCAGCTTCCCCTCCCTCACTCCCCCGGCCCCGAGGCGGACCGTCCCCCGCCCGGTGCTCCTCGCCGCGGTCCTCGTCGCGCTCCTCGGCGCCGCCGACGCCATCGCCGGCGCCTCCGACCACACCCGGTACCACGCCTGGCAGCGCGCCTACGCCTCCTGCCTCGACACGAACACCGCGGCGCTCGAGAGCGTCCAGCAGATGTGCGCCGAGCGCGCCGACCAGTCGCTCGCCACGCTGGACCGGTAGCGGACCTTCCCTCCCGGCCGGGCCGGTCGCCGCGTCGACATCCGCGACCGACGCGCGCGGCTCCGGCCGGAGCAGGGCGACGGTCCCGAAGCTGGGGCCGGGAAGCCGGCCGTCCGGGAACCCTGAACCCGGACCGCCGGCTTCGACTTTTTCCCGGGGGCGAGGTCAGGCGCCGACGAGGCGCAGCGGCGCCTGCGACTTCGGCTTGGGGAACTCGAGCAGGTACTCGCCGGAGAAGCAGGCATCGCAGTACCGGGACCGGTCCTCGCCGAGCGCGGCGTACATGCCGTCGATGGTGAGGTAGCCGAGCGAGTCGGCGGTGATGTAGCGCGCGATCTCCTCGACGCTGTGGGAGCTCGCGATGAGCTCCTGCCGCGTGGGCGTGTCGATGCCGTAGTAGCAGGGCCAGGCGGTGGGCGGCGACGAGATGCGCATGTGCACCTCGGTGGCCCCGGCGGCCCGCAGCATCTTCACGATCTTGCGCGAGGTGGTGCCGCGCACCACCGAGTCGTCGACGACGACGAGCCGCTTGCCCTTCAGCATGTCCTTCACGGCGTTCAGCTTGAGCTTCACGCCGAAGTGGCGGATGGACTGGGCCGGCTCGATGAAGGTGCGCCCCACGTAGTGGGAGCGGACGAGCCCCATGGCGAACGGGATGCCGCTCGCCTTGGAGTAGCCGATGGCCGCGGGAACGCCCGAGTCGGGGACCGGGAGGACGAGGTCGGCCTCGGCCGGCTGCTCCGCGGCGAGGCGTGCGCCGAAGGAGGCGCGGGTGGCGTAGACCGACCTGCCGAAGAGCACCGAGTCGGGGCGGGCGAAGTAGATGTGCTCGAAGACGCACCGGCCGGTGCGCTCCGGGCCGGGGCCGGGGAAGAGCCGCTCCGAGTGGAAGCCGGTCTCGTCGATGACGACGAGCTCGCCCGGCTCGACCTCGCGGATGTACTCGGCCTCGATGAGGTCGAGCGCGGTGGTCTCGCTGGCGAGCACCCAGCTCCCCTTCAGCTTGCCGAGCACGAGCGGCCTGAAGCCCATGGGGTCGCGCGCGCCCACCAGCGCGCCCTCGGTGAGGACGACGAGGCTGTAGGCCCCCTTCACCTTGCCGAGCGACTGGCGGAGCGCGGCGAGCAGGTGCTCGCGGGTGCCGGGCCGGAACTCGGTGCGGGCCCGGGCCATGAGGTGGACCACCACCTCGGTGTCGCTCGTGGTCTGGAAGATCGAGCCAGCCGCCTCGAGGTCGTTGCGGAGCTGCTCGGCGTTCACCAGGTTGCCGTTGTGGGCGAGGGCGAGCGCGCCGCCGGCGTACTGGATGGCGATGGGCTGGGCGTTCTTCAGGTGGCTCGCCCCCGCCGTGGAGTAGCGGACGTGGCCGATGGCGGCGCCGCCCTTCAGGGTGTCGAGGACCGGCGCCGTGAAGATGTCGGCGACGAGCCCCATGCCCCTGTGCACGTGGAGGGTCTTGCCGTCGGTGGCGACGATGCCGGCCGACTCCTGGCCGCGGTGCTGGAGGGCGTGGAGGCCGAGGTAGGTGAAGTTGGCCGCGTCGAGGTCTCCCCCGAGCGCCCAGATACCGAAGACTCCGCACTCGTCGGCGAGCTTGTCGAACGCTGCTTCGTAACCCATGAGGCGACGCAGTATAACCCCTGGGTGCTGAAAAAGCTCACGGCCGGGGCGCTCGCCGCGCTCGTCGCAACCCTGCTGATCCTGGCGGTTTTTCCGCTGCACGGGACGCGCGAGGTCCATGCGCCGCGCCTCCTCGGGTCGGCCGGCGGAGCGGGACCCCTGCTCGCCGGAGCCGCCGAGCGGCCCCTCGCGCCGCCCCCGGGGACGCCCATCGGGGGGTATCCGCGGCTGCGCTACGCGAGCGAGGGCGTGGAGGACGATCCCATGGCCCGGGCCCTCGTGCTCTCCGGGGCCGGGCTCACCGTGGCGCTCGCCTCGGCCGACGTGCTCCTCGTGCCGCGCGCCCTCCGGGAGAAGGTCGAGGCGCGCCTGCGCGACCTGCCCATCGACGTCGTGCTCGTCGCCGCAACCCACACCCACGCCGGACCGGGCGGGTTCTGGGACGACGCTCTCGGGGCGCGCTTCGGGACCGGCCCCTACGATCCGGCCTGGGAGGACGCCCTGGCGTCGCGGGTGGCGGACGCGATCCGCGCCGCCTTCGCCGCGCGCGTCCCGTCCCGCGTCGCCTCCGCCGGGGCGCGCCGCGAGGACCTCGTCGTGAACCGCGACGGGGGCCCCACCGGAGGACGCCTCCTCGTCGTGCGGGTGGAGCGCACCTCCGGCGAGCCGCTCGGCCAGGTGGTGGTCTTCCCCGCCCACGCCACCGTCCACGGGAGCCGCAACCGCCTCCTGTCGGGCGACTGGCCGGGGGCGATGGCCCGGGAGCTCCCGGGAGTGACCGTGTTCCTGCAGGGCGCGGAGGGGGACCAGACCTGGCGGCTGCCCCCGGGCGAGCCCGGACCGCCGCACGTGGCCTTCGGTCGGCTCGTGGCGGGCGCGGTGCGCGGCCTCTCCTTCCCCCCCGGCGACGCCGGACCGCCGCTCGCGGCGGCGACGGCCGAGGTCTCGCTCCCGTCGCCCTCCTTCGGCGCCGTCCCGCCCTTCCTCGACCGGCTCGTCTCGAACCTGCTCTGGAGCTGGATGCCCGACCGGACCCGCGTGGTCGCGCTGCGCATCGGCGACGTCACCCTGCTCGCCGTGCCGGCCGAGCCGGGCGCGCTGGTGGGGAGCGCCTGGCGCGAGGCCCTCGGGCCGGGCGTCGAGGTGGTGTCGCTCGTCGGCGACTACGTCGGATACGTGGACACCGCAGAGGCGGTCCGCGCGCGCAGCGGGGAGGCGCGCCGCACCTACCTCGGCCCGGGGCTCGCCCGCGTGCTCGAGGACGGTCTCGCCGCCGCGAAGCGCGCCCTGCCGGCGGGTCGCCCGGCTCCCTAGAAA